>NZ_CAUTUT010000006.1:0-127613 GCF_963541955.1 Hoylesella pleuritidis
TAGGAGATATGCAAGTAGTGAATAATTGAATTTCGTTGATGCAAGCGGTAAGAATATCAATTTGCTCATCTGTAAAATCAGATAGAAATGGATTTGTTTCTTTGCCAAGAATGATAGGTTTCTTTTTCTGCCCACATGGTTCATCGTTTACCAAAATTGAAGAGCGAGGCTGAACGGTTTGTACCTCTGTCAATTCATTTCGTTCTATTTCTGCCATAAGATATTTTGCGTAGCGTTCATACAAAATAGCATCGACAAGGTGAGAGAACATCGGCAGGGCATCATTATAGTAGGTATGTGCCTCAATGTACTTCGCATATTCAAATGAAGAAACAGAGAAAGAGGTATATTTCTGTTTTTGTTCTTTGGTCAGTGATTCAAAGAAAGTGCTTTCCCACAAAAAGTCATCATCGTTGTAATATTCCTCTACACATGCAAGAGCAGGATGATACAGATAAATGGAAGATAGTTCATCGGTTATCCGGATATATTCTTTTTGCAAAGTCTCTTTGAACTGTATATTGTTGATGCAACTCTTCTTCCTCAGAATATTTCCAATGAGCACATTGTAGGTCTGAGTAATGCAATAGCTTAATATTCGTTGAATACTGCCAAGCTGTATCTTTAGATTGTCATTTTCCATTTTGCAATTTTCTATGGTGGGTACTATTTACAAAGATAGGGCATTCATTGGAGAAAAAGCCAAGAAAGGGAAATAAACAGAATAAAAGGGAAAAGCTGTCGTTAATTAAATATAAATCTGAGTGGTGAGAAACTATAAAAGTACACCTTTCTCATTGTATTGTTATATAGTACACTTTTAGTACATGCTGAAAAAGAAAAATCCCTTGTAAATCAAAGACTTGCAAGGGATTTGTTGTACCCAGAGCCGGGGTCGAACCGGCACGGATTGCTCCACTGGTGTTTGAGACCAGCGCGTCTACCGATTCCGCCATCTGGGCCTATTTTGGGTGCAAAGATACGCGTTTTTTCTGATATGACAAACTTTTCAACAGAAAAGTTTCAAGGGAATTATAATTATAAGAAGGGAGAATCAATAGTATACAAACGGTGATGGGGAATGACTCATCATATTTGAGGGATAAGATCAACAAACACAGAGAAAAGTTTGGACGTATCGTTTTAATTGTCTAACTTAGTCACGAATTTTAAATCTTGTATGAAAGTATGAGTGAAAATAACCACTTTTGCGTGATTCTGGCAGGAGGAAAAGGAATGCGACTGTGGCCTTGCAGCCGAGAAGTGTGCCCGAAACAGTTCGTCGACTTCTTCGGAACGGGCAGGACGTTATTGCAACAGACGTTCGACAGATTTGCCGGAATCGTGCCACGTGATCACATCTATGTCAATACGAATAAAGATTATGTGCATCTGGTGCGTGAGCAATTGCCCGACCTGAATGTGGAAAACCTGTTGGCGGAGCCCGTTCATCGCAATACGGCACCCAGTATGGCGTGGGCTTGCCACCGAATCTCACGTCGATGCCCTGATGCTGATATCATTGTTACGCCTTCGGACCAACTGATTTTAGATGAGGAAGCATTCAAACAGAATGTTAATGAGGGATTCGTTTTCGTGCAAGCGAACAATTGCCTGCTGACGATGGGCGTTAAACCAACTCGTCCCGAGCCCGGATACGGATATATACAAATCGGTAAGCAGGTAGGCGGAGACCTTTATCAGGTACAGTCTTTCACCGAAAAGCCCGAGCGAGAGTTTGCTCGTCTGTTTATGGAGAGCGGCGAGTTTTATTGGAATACGGGGCTGTTCCTTTCCAATGTACGGTTTCTGAAAACCACGTTTTGCGAGTTGCTGCCCTCCGTTTTGCGTGATTTAGAGGCTGAAAACCCTGATCATACGATCGAAGAAGAGAATGCTTTTATTAAGGAACATTTCTCTTTGTATCCCAATCTGTCCATAGATTATGGCATTTTAGAGAAGTCTGAAGCTGTATATGTAATGAAGTGCGACTTTGGGTGGGCCGATATCGGCACGTGGCACAGCATTTATGAGGCGATGCGTAAGAGTGAAGATGACAATGTTATCATCAACAGCGATGTTTTGTTAGAGGACAGTCACAACAACGTTATCAAGCTCTCAGAGGGTAAGTTAGGGGTTATCAGCGGGCTCGACGGCTATATCGTGGCCGAGAAAGACAATGTGTTGTTCATCTGCAAGAAAGGAGATTCATCGGCATTGGTACGCAAATATGTGAGCGAAGTACAAATGAAGCGGGGCGATGCGTATGTGTAGAGGTGGATGATAAGTTATGAGAGATGAATGATGAAGGATGAGAGGTGACCGATTATTTACAGATCCTCTAATATAATAAGGTATAAGAAATAACGGACAGTATCTGAAAAGATGCTGTCCGTTATGCTGTTATTTCCCGAATTCACTTCGGATTTTGGCCGAAATCTCCTGAAATTCAGCCTCGGAAAGTTTCAACTTGGTTTTGTGGAAGTCCACATCGGCCTCTGAGTCGATAGGAATCAGGTGAATATGAGCGTGAGCCACTTCCAAACCGAGCACCACCTGCGCCACTTTTCGGCACGGGAAAGCCCGCCGAATGGCCTGTGCTACCTGTTTGGCAAATACTTCGAACTCAGCAAGTTCGTCGTCTTCCATATCGAAGATATAGTCAACTTCACGGCGCGGAATAACCAACGTGTGCCCCTTTGCCAGCGGATTGATGTCAAGAAAGGCATAAAATTTATTGTTTTCAGCGCACTTGTAGCTGGGGATTTCACCTACAGCAATTTTAGAAAAGATGTCCATCTCGAATCTGTTTTACGTGAAATGCCCTGTCGGTACCCTCCTGTGAGGATGCCGACAGATGCAAACCATTATTCTATACTGATATTATCGATCCGCAACTTGATGGTACCGCGCGGAATCTTAATTTCCACTTCGTCGCCCACTCGTTTGTTCAGAAGTCCCTGAGCAATAGGAGTGGTGATGGCGATTTTGCCTTCTTTGAGGTTGGCTTCGCTCTCGCTGACGATGGTGTACGTCATTTTCGCCTTGTTCTCCAAGTTGGTCATCTCCACTTTCGACAGAATCTGTACGGTGTCTGCACTCAAACGCGACGTGTCTACAATCTTAGCCTCATTGATAGCGACCTTCAATTTGTTGATCTTATCTTCCAAATGCGCCTGTGCTTCCTTAGCTGCGTCATACTCAGAGTTCTCACTCAGGTCTCCCTTATCACGTGCTTCGGCGATGGCGGCCGATGCTTTCGGGCGCTCGATCGATTCAAGTTGTTTCAGTTCAGCTACGAGTTTATCATAGCCTTCTTGTGACATATAAGCCATAATCGTTATTATTTATATTTGTTCAATGTCTTTCTGCGGATACAATAAAATAAAGAATTCCGACAATTTGCAGTTGCCGGAATTCCGCAGACCTATTATATTACCATGGTTTAACTTTCTGTTGCAAAGGTAATCATTCTTTCCGGAAGTACAAAAGATTTCGGAAAGAAAAACGCTTTCATTATAAATCTTTTACAATTCTCGAATTGATATAAGTCAATAAAATGCAGTAGAAATAATATTGTTTGCGCAAACATTTGGCGATTTGCTCTAAACCGCTTACCTTTGCATCGTGTTTTTCATAGTATTAGATTTAAGGTTAACAAGGTTTGGGACTCAGCGGAGCCCCTTTTTTTATGTCCTTATCGAATCTGCTTCATCTTTATCTCTTTCTGAAAGTAAAGAGGAGATAGACTCCTCTGTATATAATTGAATATCAGTTAGATATAATCTTTCTTGCGATTAACGGTCGCTCACTCGGCGAAAAACCGTTAAACACCCTGCATTTAACGGCTTTTCATCGTATGATTAACCGTTAATTGCGATCTGATTTATATGCACCTGATTTTCAATGAGATACAAGTTCTATTGAATTTTTGCTCTATTGTTTTCCTATTTGAGTCGTAATGGGCTTGTATCTCCTTGCAGGCCGATACGCCGAGTGGTCTCCACAAGGGGACATCAGGTGTCTCTTGCGAGGTAAATTTGAACGCACTCGTGACGCAAGCAGAGCCAACAAGAGGATATCGAGTGTCTGCTTGCCCTTTATTTATGCGCTTTTATCCTCCTATCTGAAATAAAACGGATGAAGGATGAGATATGAGGGACGAACGTTTGTAGGCTATTGTAAGTGCGGATATGCCGATTTGCCCCTATAAAAAGAAAAGGAGTGACCTTCTGTTTGAATATCAATTAAAGAATTATTAATAATTAATGAGCAATCAGATACGGTCCCCCCGGTTCATCCTCTCCTGCTTCCTCGATAGATAAAAGAGAGACGAAAGTAAATGGATAATCATTCTATCAAATCATTATTTTTGAGTATTGCAGCATTGACGGCAACTGTTTACCTTTGCATCCGACACAATTATCATATTAACTAAATATATCACAATGAAAAAATCGACTGTTTTCAGAAATTCAATCGCATTATTTTTCGCCGCATTAGCTATTGTGGCGTGCAGCGATGACAACAATGACACACCTTCAAATGAATCCATTGCCGGAACGTATCAAGGCTGGTCGAAAGTGACTTTCCCCGATATGCCCACCGGAATGGGCTTAGACGGTGAGGCGGTGCAGATCAGTAACAATTCCGACGGTACCGTCAAAGTGGCTTATACATCAAAAGGCGCGTGGGGAACAAGCATCTTCAACAGTGCGACGGTGACTACGGCGAATGGTAAATATCATTTAGTGGGACTCGGAAAGTCGACTATTGAAGGACGCAAAGGTGGCAAAGCGACCGAGTATGACTGTGCACTGACGGGCGAAATTAGCAAAGATAAGAAGATATTCAACCTCATTTTCACACTCAAAGATGTGATGGGCGGTACCAAAATCAGCTTTGCACAGGGGCGAGCTCCGCTCACTTTGCTCGTTGCCAACAGCTATAAAGGCTATACGACAGCATCGAGTAAGTTTTTCCAAAACAAGATAGACAAAGACCAAACCGTTACTGTTGCTGCGAGTGAAGATGCTAAGAGCGTCACCGTGAACTTCAAGTCGAGCACGTGGGGCACTGCTTCGCTCACTGGTGTAACCGTTTCGGCCTCGGGAGAACAATATATCTTAGACGGAAAAGGCACCATCAAGATGGGAATGGGCGGCCAGACGCCGAAAGATTATGAATGTATCTTCCAGGGAAAGATCAGTAAAGACGGTAAGACCTACGGCCTCTCGTTTACGATGCCGGCTGTAATGGGCGGCACAACGGTAACGCTCAAAAACGGCACTGCACCCAAAACGAAAGCTGCCGAGGAGCTGGCAGCCAAGAAAGCAATAGCTGATTTCTTTGCCGGAAAATAAATACTGGGCAACGAAAAGAAATGAAACAGATTGTATACAACCTGTTGATACTAATGCTGTTGGGCACGACTGCACTGTCATTGCAGTCGTGCGACAGCATTTACGACGACCCGTCGGATGTTGTAAGACCCGGTACGGACCAGCCGAACACCTATTCTTATATAGATGCAACGGATTATATCCATTGGATTTACTTAGACTTGAAGACAGGAAAGCAGGTTACGCTGCCCTACACCGACACCCAGTCGATACCCGCCCAATGGCAATTGGCCCTGCACAGGTACGACTGCAAGACTAACGGCGGCCGTGTTTTCGAGACTGAATATACTGATCTGGATGCACTGAAAGCGGCCGCTGAGACTGGTACTTTCGCCCGTCCGAGTAACGATCGGTTTACGCCCGATGAGGCCGACAGCATTATCGTGGATGTGTCTACAATGATGCAAGGCTATCTTACGTATGCCAAAACGCTCAAAAACACCGTTCTCGGTCGCTGGTTGAATGTCGATATGCGCACGATGCCGCCTGTTTATACGCCCTCGAACAAGGTCTATCTCTTGCTGACCGGTGACGGAACGATGGCTGCCATACGCTTTACGGGCTATGCAAATCCCAATAAATATAACGCCAAGGGATATATTTCGTTGAAGTATGTCTATCCGTTGACATTCAAAAATTAATGTTATGAGCAAAAGGTTGCTATCGTTTGTAATGCTCGCAATACTGTTGTCTGCGAGTGTGCGAGCTGCTGTTATCCGCGGTGTCGTGGTGACCGATGGTGAGAAACCGGTGTCGTTCGCTTACATTTCAGTAGAAGGGCGAAGCCAGATAACACAGACCGACAAAGACGGATGCTTCTCATTGGCGCTCGCCGATGGTCGTTACCGACTCACGGCAATGCTGTTGGGCTATCAGAAAACTACGATCGAAGTAACGGCCGCCGGCGAAACCAAGGTCAGAATCTACCTGAAAGAAGATCTGATCAGCCTGAGTACGGTAACCGTTACGGGCACTTTAACACCCAAGACATTGGCCAACACGCCCGTGGTAACGCGTGTTATCACAGCCAATGACATTCAAAAGCTCGATGCTACCAATATTCGCGATGTCTTAGAAGCCGAACTTCCCGGATTGGAATACACCAAAGCGATGGACGGACAGGATGTTCTGACGATGCAAGGACTTGGTGGTCAGTCGCTGTTATTCCTCATTGATGGCGAGCGTTTGGCCGGAGAGACACTCGATAACATTGATTTTCGGCGACTGAATACGGATAACATCGAGCGTATTGAAATCGTCAAAGGGGCCGCTTCGGCATTATACGGGTCGAATGCAGTGGGTGCTGTGGTTAACATCATCACCAAATCGGCCGCCGAACCGTTTACACTTCATTTGAATTCGCACGTCGGCAGCAGGCACGGCAAACAGCGACACGGTAGTGAATTGGGCTTGCACAGAGGTCGGGTAACGAATCTTTTCAACGTACAAACAGACCGATTGGGCTCTTACTTTGCCTTTGATAAAGGCGGAAAAGACAGCACCCGAGTGTACGGTAACCGTCAATGGAACTTCAAAGATAAGCTCTCGTTCCGCATTTCTGACCGATTCGCCCTTACGGGAAAGGCCGGTTATTACTTTCACGAGCGCAACTCGTCAGTAGATAGCCGTGACCGGGCCCGCGATTTCAGTGGGAGTGCACGCTTGGCAGCCCGTTTCGACGATGCAAATGTGCTTGACCTGAGTTACAACTTCGACCGATACGACAAGAGCGACTATTACATCGGACCCCGAAAAGATATTCTCGACTATAAGAATGTGCTGCATTCGCTGCGCGCTTTATTCACGCATACATTCCAAAAGAGCCTTGCGCTCACCCTCGGCGGCGACCTTTCAGACAACTATCTCAAGTCTTATCAGTTCTCGGAAGACGGTTCTCACAGCCAAGTAACGGCCGATCTCTTTGCACAAGCCGACTGGACAATCGACAAGCGGTGGACTGTTGTAGGTGGATTGCGCGGTGATTACTTCTCGGGTTACGGTTGGCAGCTCACGCCGAAACTTGCAACGATGCTGGCATTAGGGCGTTTGAAGCTGCGCGGTTCTTACTCGCGAGGGTTCCGTGCACCGTCGCTCAAAGAGCGATATACCGACTTCAATATGGCGAATATCTTCAAAATATACGGCAATAAAGACCTGAAAGCCGAGACAAGTCATAGTTTTTCTGCCTCGGGAGAGTACGTTCACCGCCACTATTGCTTCACTTTGACGGGCTATTACAATATACTCAACAACGAAATCACCACACTTTGGGATCAAACAAGAGACAATGGGCGCGGGGCAATGGTCTATCGCAATATCGAAGGTACCGACTTGGCCGGCATTGACCTGTCGGTCATTGCGCGATATGCCTGCGGTGTCGGGGCGAAAGTGTCTTATGCGTATTTCCACGAGTTCCCGCGCGGCGGCCGACTCAATACTTCCGACTCGCGACCGCATACGTTTACCGCACAAATCGATTATCGACGCACGTTCCGAAACTATGCATTCGACATCGTACTCAACGGTCGTTACCTTTCCGTTAACCATTACCACACACTGGCTCGCGATTATGCAACGTACGTTCCGGCCTCATCGCCAGCCTATTCGCTGTGGAAACTCATCCTGCGTCAGCGCTTTTACAACGCCGTCGACATTACATTGGGCATAGATAATCTGTTTAATTATCGGCCCGCTCGCTATCAATACAACTCGCCTCTTACCACAGGCACTACGCTGACAGCCACTGTCGGTGTAGCGTTAGAACGTCTTGCGAAACTGTTTTAAAGGTAAAAATCACTGTTAGTCATTATAAAATAAAAGGTTTACGGCACAGGGACAGCCCCGTAGTCGTAAACCTTTATTCATTGAAAAACAATTTTCGACAAACCGATCAACAATCGAATCTAAGCGATAGTCACCTCTTTGTCTAAGTAAACATCCTGCACAGCGTTGAGCAACTCAATGCCTTCGGCCATCGGTTTTTGGAAAGCCTTGCGCCCACTGATGAGTCCCATTCCGCCGGCTCGCTTGTTAACAATAGCCGTTACGACTGCATCCTTCAAGTCGGAAGCACCGTGCGACTCGCCACCGGAATTGATCAGGCCCACGCGTCCCATATAACCGTTGGCCACTTGATAGCGACACAGGTCGATAGGATGGTCTGTCGTGAGTTCGGTATACACCTTTTCGCTGGTCCGTCCGAAGCCGATGGCTTTGAAACCGCCATTGTTTGAGGGCAGCTTTTGTTTCACAATGTCGGCCTTAATGGTTACACCGAGATGATTAGCTTGGCCTGTCAGGTCGGCAGAACTATGATAATCGACGCCGTCTTTCTTAAAAGCGTTGTTGCGAAGATAGCACCATAGGATGGTTGCCATACCCAACTCGTGGGCGTACTCGAATGCTTCGGCTACCTCAATGAGTTGCCGCCGACTTTCTTCTGACCCGAAATAGATGGTCGCTCCGACAGCAACGGCACCCAGATTCCACGCTTCTTTCACCGTGCCGAACATCACTTGATCATAGGAATTAGGGTAAGTGAGAAGTTCGTTGTGATTGAGTTTCACCACAAAAGGTATCTTGTGGGCATACTTACGGGCCACGGCGCTCAGCACACCGAACGTAGAAGCCACAGCGTTACAGCCCCCTTCGATAGCCAACTTGACGATATTCTCTGGGTCGAAATAAAGCGGATTGGGGGCGAAAGAGGCTCCGGCAGAGTGCTCGATGCCCTGATCTACGGGAAGAATGGAGACATATCCCGTATGGGCCAGCCGTCCGTGCCCGTACAATTGTTGCAGACTCTCGATGGTGCGAATGTTGCGATCAGAGTCCAACCACACCCTTTCGATGATGTCTTTACCCGGAAGATACAGCAGACTCTTGTCTATTGTCTTGCACTCGTGGCGCAGATAGTATTCCGCTTCCTTGCCTAACAAATCTGTAATCTTACTCATTTGCTTAATGATTTTATATGTCGTATCATCCCGATATGGGATAACAGGGGCAAAAGTAGCATAAAAACGGCAATCCGTCAATACCTGCTTGTAGGTATTTTTTTTGTGTATAGTAGGCAAGAGTAGACTACTTTACCTTCCGTTTAATGTCTTTTCACGCCACAATTAGTAGTTAATCGTGATCTGTTTTATATATATCTGATAATCAAATATATACGAATGCTTTTTGCTTCCACCTCCTAAGGGAGAGGGGGTGGGGTGAGGCTCTGTCTCGTCTACTGTCTTTTGTCAACCGTTACTTGGTAGGCTTGTCCCCGTTCTACTTCTATTTTCAGGCGACAAGCAGATTCTAAGGTTGTTTTAAGTCGTCGGATGAGAGTGTGAAGAGTTTCGCCGGGGTTGTCTTTCTTAGGCCATAGCGCTGTGCAGATTGCTGTTCGGGAGAGGCGATGACCGTCGGCACGAAGGAACATTTGCATCAGTTGTGTCTGCATTGGGGTGAGATGCACCAACTCGTGATGCTTGTTGAAGAATGCGGAAGCCGTTGTCGAATAGGTGAGTTCGCCGTAAAAAGACAGTGGATTGCAGACTTCGACTCGGCGTTTTTTCTCATATAGTGTTGCGAAAGCGGCCCAGAAGACGGTCAGCAGCAGCAAAACGAGTGGCAGACGCTGGTCGGAGATGCTGAAAATGGTGGCTGTGGAGCAGTTGGCATAGGCTCGCAGACCGATGAAATGGGCCGAATTGGACATCGACAGCGTTTTGCTGCACGTCGTGTCGCTGTTTTCGCCGTACAGACAATAGGCCAATGAGGCGCGACTTTTCAGCTGATTGATGGTCAGATGGCGTCGATATGTGCGGAGCGTATCGGGTGTCAGCTCTTCGTTCGGGTGTTCCTGCACGGTTAAAGTGAGTGCCCGGTTGAGATCATTTACGATTCGCCGCTCTGCCTTCCGATAGCATTCGAGGCTGGAAAAGACCGATGAAATGGCGAAAAATAGAAAGATTGCGACAGATATTTGTGGTTTCATTGTGTTGGAGGAGTAAGGAGTTTTGGAGTAAGAAGTGAGTAATTGTGTAGTAAAGAGTGAGTAATTTAGTTGTGAGGAGTTTAGAGTGATATGAAGTGTTTTAGTTTTAAGTTGATGAGTCGGTGGTTGTGAGGTGTGCGTTTGTCTGCTTTTAAGGCTGTGCTCGGAACTGTTTTTGCGGGTGTTCACTAAGAACCGACGAGCGAAGGAAGCAGAACGCGCAGACCTTTTTACACGATCGGCAACGAGATTCCGTTGATTTTCTGGTATATGTCGAGTGCATATACATCGGTCATACCGCTGATATAGTCGATGACCGACATAATGCGGGTTTCCAGATCGGGGCTGTTGATGTCGTATTGGCTGCTGAACCGGCGGATTAGTTGCTGTGAATAGAATCGATCGGGGGTAACGGCTGCCCCGATAAACGTCTCCATCAGCGTCTCCATTATCTTGTAACCGCTCAGCTCTACGTCTAAAACGGGCTTGCTGTGATAGATTTTCCCGTAAGACTTCTGCGTGCAACTGCGATATGCCTCGCGTTGATGCGGGCGGATATGGTCGATAAGACAGCCCTCGAACGTGCCTGAGAGGATGGCCGACTCGTTATCGACGAAAGCATCGACACATTCGTTTTCGAGTTTGCCTACGGCACAGGCGCGCATATAAACCACCTTTTCGTTGTTGTCGGTAACACCTTCGTCGATGATGCGCTGCCGTATTTGGTGCTGCATTTCCTCGTCGAAGAAGCCCAAGAGCAGGCTTTCGGTTTCCTCGAACGATAGAATTCTCAGCTTATGCGAGTCTTCAATGTCCATTATTTCATAGCAGATGTCATCGGCGGCCTCTACCAAATAGACCAGTGGATGGCGTGCATAGCGAAGCGGTTCGCCTGGTTCCGACTTGCAAAAAATGCCCATTTCATCGGCAATTTTCTGAAAAACGGGCGCCTCTGATGTGAAAAAACCGAACTTCTTGTGTCGCCCTGCCAAGCTACTCACAAACGGATATTTCACAATGCCGGCCAATGTGGAGTAAGTCATTACGAACCCACCCTCTCGCCGACCGTTGAACCGGTGTGTCAGCAGACGAAACGCGTTGGCATTTCCCTCGAAATGCGTGATGTCCGACCAAAAATCGGCACTCAATTTGTCTTTGAGATATTGCCCGTTTCCCTCTGTAAAGAACGTTTGTATAGCCTTTTCGCCGCTGTGTCCGAACGGAGGATTGCCCATATCGTGAGCTAAACACGCGGCGCTTACAATCGTTCCGATCTCCTCGAAAAGCGTACCTGCAAGTCCGGGATGATGTTCTTTCAGCTTGGAAGCAACGTCATTGCCCAGCGACATACCCACAGAGGCCACCTCTAAACTGTGAGTCAGACGGTTGTGAACGAACACGCTGCCGGGTAAAGGAAACACCTGCGTCTTGTTTTGCATCCTTCTGAACGGCGCTGAGAAGATTAGTCGATCATAGTCGCGCTTGAATTCAGACCGATCATCGTGGCGTTCGGCGTGTCGATATTCCTGTCCTAATCGTTTGTTAGATATGAGTTTGCTCCATTCCATCGTCTTTTTTGTCATTTGAATAACGCTTTTGCAAATATACGAAAATAATTCCATTCGCATCCGTTTGCCCGTTTTTATTTGCTGTTTTTAGGCAGAAGACATCCGATTTCACATTTTATTCGCTATCTTTGCGAAATAATTCGTAACGAAAAAGTTCGCAAATGGAGAATCCATTCAAATTCGGAACAGTGGTCGATGGTGATTATTTCACCGACCGGACACAAGAATTGGTCTATGTGAAGCAGGTCTTAGACAGTCGGAATCATTTGGTATTGATCAGTCCGCGGCGGTTTGGCAAGACAAGTTTGGTGCTGAAAGCTGCCAAGGAAACTGCTCGCCCGGTACTGTTTTTAAACTTCGAGACCGTGACGGACACGCGAGATCTTGCCGCGGCTCTGCTCAAACGGCTGTTCAAACTATATCCGATGGAGCGCCTGCGGCACCTGATGCGCAGCTTCCGGTTCGTTCCCACCATCTCGATGAGTGCCGTGGGCGACAGTGTCGACGTGTCGTTTATGCCCCGAATCGATGAAAACGTCGTGCTCGAAGATGCATTCGCGCTGATGGAAAAGGTGAGCGACGAGCGGCGGCTGATCGTCGTTTTCGATGAGTTTCAGGAGGTAAACGCCATCGAGAGCAAGCTGGATTGCACGCTGCGGGCCATTATGCAGATGCAGCATAACATCAATTACGTGTTATTAGGCAGCCAAGAGGGGATGATGCGAGAGATTTTTGAGCACAAGCATTCGCCTTTTTATCATTTCGGAACGGTGATGACCATCGGCCGAATACCTGCTGCTGATTTTGCCGATTTCATCGAGACGCGCCTCGATTCATTCGGAGGTGTCGACGTCAGGACCGTTGCTGAGAATATTATTCGCTTCACTTCGTGCCACCCTTATTATACGCAGAAGTTGGCTTTTCACGTCTGGAACCTGCTCAATCAGGGTGAGCGGACGGGCAATGTCGTCGAAAATGCTGTCCGATTGTCGAATATCATTCACGACATCGACTACGAGCGGCTGTGGCAGAGCTTTAACAAGACTGATAAAAAGATTCTCAAATGGATGGCGCACAATGCGTCGTCGCCCCTAACTTCGGTCGAAACGGGGATGCCTGCAAGCACTGTTTTCAGCGCGTTGAAACGGATGATGCGCAGTGGGTTCATCGTAAAAGGAGAGCGGTACGGCGTCGAAGATCCGTTTTTTGCCCGCTGGATTCAGGACAAAATGTGATGTGTGAAAGTCTACCTCGACCCTTCCGAAAGAGGAGGAGATGCGAAAAGAGTAAGATAAAAAGATTTTCTTGTAAATATGCTGATAGTCAGTTTGTTACAGGGATGTGAGAGCTGGCCTGCATCGAGCCGTTAATCATCGTACAAGTAATGGTTGGTTGCCTGGCGATTAACGGCTCAATGCAGGTCGATTGACGGCATATTGCCCGGCTCTGGATGAAGCAACGTGCCGGCAAGCTGATGAGTGGGCAAGAGAGTCTTCATATTTTGCCTTGTTTGATTGCCGTTTTCTTATCGTCGGTGCTGTATTTGATACGGAAGTTATGGGACTTGGTGCGTCGCATTTCGCCTTGTTAATCTTGTTTAAAACAATGCCGGGAGGTTTGTTTCTCATTCTCAAAAAGACTACTTTTGTGTAATCTTGCGTGCCCTCTCGGGCCGGTAAAGCGTAAGAAAGTATGACGATACGGATTGGTCGGCAACATCTTGCCGTTCTTTTTATGCCAAACGATGTGATGAAAAAAACTATTTTATTGTTTGCGATGTGTGCGCTCGGACTGTGGGCAGCGGCGCAACGGAGCGGGAAAACGGCGGAGTCGCTTGAGAAACAGGGGCTTGTCGATGTGCGGAAGTTGGATAAATCGATTTTTGTTTCGCTGATGTATGCCCGTGCTGACAACTTTACGGGCAGCGTACTCTATGGCGATCTGCGTGAGGCTTACCTGCATCCGCAGGCGGCCGAGGCGTTGGTCAAAGCCCAGCGACGGCTGAAAGCATTGCGCCCCGACCTGAGTCTGAAAGTGTATGATGCCGCGCGGCCGATGACGATACAGCAACGGATGTGGGATAAGGTGAAAAACACGCCGAAGGATTTCTATGTAAGCAATCCCGCTCACGGCGGCGGGCTCCACAATTACGGGTTGGCCGTGGACATTACGCTGTGTGATCTCCGCGGCGACAGCCTTCCGATGGGTACCCGCGTGGATGCGATGACGCCGCTCTCGCATATCGATCGCGAGGCAGAACTGGTCGCCGCCCGTCGAATCAGTCGTCAGGCACAACTCAACCGCGAACTCCTACGCTCTGTGATGCAGTTTGCCGGCTTCCGTCCGCTTCGTACCGAGTGGTGGCATTTCAACTTCCGGACGCGTGCGCAGGCCAAGAAATACTATCGGGTAATTGAGTGAGAATGGCCGAAAGACGAGTAGAGAAGCACGAGATGTTTGATCCCGCAACCTTAGATTTCATTCGACAGCACGCCGATGATGACGTTCGACTGTTGGCTTTGCAGGCAACACGCTGGCCGGCCGTGGACATTCGGCGGGCGATCGACCAGATTGCGGGGCGCCGGACGGCACGAACCAAATTGCCGTCGTGGGCTGCCATAGAGGGTATTGTCTATCCGCCGCATCTCTCGATGGAGCAATGTTCATCGGAACAAACGGCTGTTTACAAGGCTGATGTGGCCCGACGGCTGGGCGGCGAATCGTTTGTCGATCTCACGGGCGGATTCGGTGTGGATTTTGCTTTTATTGCACGCAGATTCCGACAGGCCGTTTATGTGGAGCGACAGGCGAATCTGTGTGAGGTGGCCCGCCATAATTTCGGGTTACTCGGACTGTCGCAGGCACGCGTGGTGTGTGCCGACGGCATTGTGTTTCTGCGTGAAACAGAGCCTGTGGGGCTGATTTTCATTGATCCGGCACGGCGCAATGACCACGGCGGAAAGACTTTTGCCATTGCCGACTGTACGCCCGATATCAGTAAAATGGTGCCCGAACTGCTTGAAAAAGCGGCTCATATATTGGTGAAACTGTCGCCGATGCTCGACTGGCATAAGGCTGTTGCCGACTTAGAAAGCACGGTGTGCGCGGTGAGCGAAGCGCATATCGTGGCTGTGAAAAACGAGTGTAAGGAGTTGCTTTTAGTGCTTTCGCGGAGACGAAAACACGAAGACGAGGTGTTGCGGGTGGTCTGTGTGAACGACGGCAACGTTTTTTCTTATACGGAAGACGACGCAAACGGTAGCTGCTTGCAACTTTTCGGGGGAGAATTTCACGGCGGAATGCATCTCTATGAGCCGCATTCCGCCGTGATGAAAGCCGGTTGTTTCGGCTTGCTTTCCACTCTTTTCAATGTTGAAGCTGTTGCGCACGACTCTCATTTGTTCGTCTCCGGAGAGCTCGTTCCTGCCTTCCCAGGGCGCCGTTTTCGTGTAGATGCTGTGACTTCGATGAACAAAAAGATGCTCAAAAAAGCCCTTGCAGGTATCAGCCAGGCCAATATCGCCGTGCGTAATTTCCCGCTTTCCGCTGTCGAACTGCACCGCCGGCTTCGCCTGAAAGACGGTGGCGATGTCTATCTCTTTGCTACCACCGATGCCGTTGGCCGCCATTGGTTGCTTGTTTGCAGCAAGGCGGGGTAGGGAATTAGTTTAAAATCGGATAGGACCGAACCGTAATACCGATGCGTATTTCCCGTTCTGACGGAACTGGTAGATGGTGAAAAGTCGTCCGTTGTCTACTGGCGAGTTTCCGCCTTTATAAAAAGGTGCACCGTCATCTTCGATATCCATCGACAAGTCGGGATAATTGGTCTCCATTTTCTTGGCGATCGATTGTGTGAAACGCTGTGCGCTGCCTTTATCTTTCGATAAAACTGTGAATCGGGCTTCGTTGAGCACGACGTCGCCCGACTTGCTTTGTCCGAATTTGAAGCTCACTTGCTGGAACAGAATGCCCATATACTTCTTGTTGGCGTAGACCAGTTGGTCGTCGGTAGCGGTGGTCGGCTTACCGAATTGGGCCTCAATTTGTTGTACGGCCTGCGCATAGGCCATGCCGAATGTCACTCCTGACACATTTGCTTCTTGCTTTGCGCTTGCCGTTATTGATAAGACCAGCGCAAAGGCAAGGGTGAATAGTTTTTTCATTGTTTTTGTTTATCGTATGATTTTGTGCCGCGAAGTTACTCAAAAAAGTTTGAATGACCAAGCGTTTGTCGGAGAAATAGGGACATAGATGCCTGGAAATGAGGAAGCGGAAAGAGTGAAACAGTTGCTCTTTGAGTTTTCCGACTTCTGCCAATCAATTGAAAAACTATTTAAAAAGCGGCTGACTCCGTTTGTGAATCAGCCGCCTTTATTTTGTACTTTCTGTCGATTTATTCCTCGACAACTGAGAAATCGTCTTTGCCTACGCCGCAGAGCGGGCACACCCAGTCGTCGGGGATGTCTTCAAAGGCCGTTCCGGGTTCGATGCCGCTGTCAGGATCGCCTGTTGCTGGGTCGTAAATATAACCGCAGACATCGCAAATGTACTTCTTCATAATGTCGTTGTTTTTAATTGTTGGTAATTCTATTGTTCGCTGTAATCTATTGTTTTGACTGCAAAATTCGTTCCACACAGTCTACAATCTGCACGGGAGCGATGTCGTAAAGACACGCATAGTCGCCGCGCCGACAGGGTTTGTTGCCGTAAATGGAACACGGGCGGCAGGGCAGATCCGTCTGAACGGCATTGTCGGCCGACTGGTTCCAGCCCATAAATCCTGCAAAAGGATGGGTTGCCCCCCACACGCTCACCACCTGTGTGCCCGTGAGTGAGGCCAGATGCATATTGGCACTGTCCATCGAAATCATTACATCGAGATGACTCATCAGGATGAGCTCTTGCGCCAGACCTGCCAACGTGTCGGGCACATTGACACACTGCGGCTTGCGCGCAACGATATCGGCGAGTTGTTTTCGTTCGGTTTCGCCGCCTCCGAAGAGAAATATCCGGCACGAGGGATGCCTTTTTATCAGCAGCTCAATCACCTCCTCCATCTTCGGGAGCGGGTAAATCTTGCCTTTGTGGGCGGCAAATGGTGCAATGCCAATCCATTGGCGGAAAGGCTTCTTGGGGCCGACGACTGTGGAAAGGAGTGTCAAATCGCCTCTGCCTGCGGGGAAAACAGACCGGAAATCGAGCTCTACGGGATAACCCAAGCGTGCAAATACGTCGGCATAATTTTGAAAAGAGGTGGGTTGTTGCAACAACTTCTTATCGTGTTCCGCGGTGAGTTGTCGCTTCCCTCGGCGGTGTTTATCGATGTGTGCCACTCTGTTGCGGCTGAGATTGAATCGCAGTCGCAGGTATTTCGATCGCAACACGTCGTGCAGGTCGGCCACGGCCGTGAAGTGCTTGGCTGCCAGTCGGCGGTAGAGCGCATTGAGTCCGCTCACACCGTGATACTCTTTTTTGATGTCGGCCGCCATAAAACTGACGTTGGGCGGCATCTGCTCGAAGAGTACACGGGCGAAAGGCCGACTCAAAATGGTGATGCGCACCTCGGGATATTGCTTGGCTAAGGAGCTGATTACGGGCACGGTCATTGCCACATCGCCGATGGCGGAGAATCGAATGACGAGGATGTGCTCGGTTTTCATTTCTTGGCGTAAAGCACGGGATTGGTGGACGGGTCGTTGTACATCTTCATCTGTCTGTAAACTTTCATATATTTCCGTCCTGCCTCGATGTCGTCGAGCAACTGGTCGATGGCCGTTCCGAGGTCAGTTTGCTGTTCGAGCAGCACGTTCAGTTTGGCTCTGCACTTGTCTGTGTGTGCTTTGTCGGCGTCAGCGCGCTCAGCCTGTTCGCGCATATGGTAGATTTTGAGGGCCAGGATTGACAATCTGTCCACGGCCCAAGCCGGACTCTCGGTGTTGATACGCGCATCCGGCAGCACGTTTACGTCGGCGTACTTCTGGCGGAAATGGCTGTCGATCTGCTCCACAAGGTCGGTTCGGTCTTGATTGGAAAGGTCTATGCGGCGTTTTAGCGACAAGGCATCGGCAGGATCGATGTGCGGATCGCGGATGATGTCTTCTAAATGCCACTGCACCGTGTCGATCCAACATTTCAGGTAAAGTCGGTTGTTGATGGACTCTCTGTCGTACGGGTTGTTGATCGGTGTGTCCACGTTGTCTTTCACGTGATAGTCTTCAATGGCCTGATTGAAAATCTGATTACAGTTTTCGCTAAATGACATTTCTTTGTGTGGTTTTGATTTCTATTGCAAATATAGAAAATTAAACGTTCACGGCAAAGGAAAAGCATTGTTTTTTACTTTTTTAGGGATTTAACAGACGATTTTCGGTAATTCTTATATTTGGATTTTACCGAAATATCGGCTATATTTGCACAGTAGAATCAAACTATTATTGTAACCGTGCGTGAAAGTCCTAATGAAAGTAAAATGCGTTTGTTAAATAAGACTCTCAAAGAGTTTTCTAAGAAAGAACTGGTTTGAGAATAGGTTCGATACTGCGGAAGACGTAAGCAGGGCGATTGCGCACGGTGCGGGTGTGCAACAGATGGGCGTGCAGGGCTGTGAGCTTGGTCATCAAGAGCTGATAGTTGGCTTGGGTGACGCGTTTGGCCACACGCGATGAGGCTTCGGTACTGAACCCGAAGTAGCGGGTGAGCATCTGAATCACTTGTTCGCGACGAGCTTCGGTCAGTTCGTCGGAATCGCTATCTGTCTGAATCACGTGCAGAAGCACGGTCTGCGGTTCGCCGTTCGGCGTTTTCCCAGCACGCAGACACTCGATGCGGACGTGCAGATCGCTGCGGCCCTCCTTGGCGAGTCGGTGCAAGTCGGCCTCGGCCGGGCGCAATACGCGGCGCAGAAGATCAGAAAACCGACTGTAAGAGTGGTCCAATCGCAACAGACTCCGAAGCTCGGCGACGGGCAACGCGCGGAATCCCTGCCGTGCTGAATGAGCTGCCAACATATAGAGATGGGGTGCATAGCGGACGCGACAGCCGAAAACAGCGTCTATACGGAGATGATGATACCCCGTTTCTAACCCGCAGACAGCCACGGCCACAGCTTCGTGGAGAGCCACAAGAGCTGCGTTGTTATAGAGATTGTCCTCGAATCGTACGGCGGTCAACAGACTCTTATAACGGCAGAGCTGCTTGCCCTCGTTGGTCATAACGGGCAGATCCACAGGTAGTTGCGTCATTTCAACGATTGCCTGTTGCAGTTCGGCATAATGATTGGGTGCGATGCCTGTTTCGCTCAGTCTGAATCGGATGAGGATGCAGCCGTTTTCATTGACCTCGGAAAGACGGAAAAGTCCGTGCTTCAGGCTGCGTCGGCCGTTGAGCACGTCGTAAAGCACAGGCTGTAAATGGCGTACAATGACCACGAGCACACGCATTTGCATGAGCAGATAGCAGTGGTGCATCATCGTCAGGGCCGTAGGGAAGAGGATTCCCTGCAATTGTTTGGGAGTGAGCTCGTTCATATACGGTCGGTTTGGCGGTGTGACTTGCGGCAGCGAATGAACCTTGACAGCGGATCGGCATCGGCTCCTGTGCCCAGCATCAGCCGATAACGTTCCAGCAGCGGACGCATAAACGTACCTTTGCGAGCATTGGCGCGGTTGACGTAAGCACGCGGATTGGCGGGCGGCGCGATGTGAAAAATGGTGCAGGTGCGGTGTACGAGCTCGCTGAAAGAAGGTCTTTGACCCAGCTCATCGTAAGCTGACCCGTCGGAAAATACGATGTGTGCAGCCTCTAATAGGTCTGTCTTGGTGCCCGTCCAATGGAGCCCGTCGTCGGGCGAAGCGTTGAGCAGTCGCACGAATGCGTGTACGAGGTGTTGTCGTGCGTGCTCCGTGAGTTGTTTTTCACATACCGCGTTGTCGGTCATTCTCAGAGTTTCGTTTTGTTTCATCTTTCTTTTCGTGGTTTTAAATTATTGTTTTTCCGCATTCTCTCATTTGAATTTGCTTGCAAAAGTACGGCAGAAGATAGAACGAAAAGTTCACTTAACAGAGATTAATAGTTAAAGATTGCGGGCAGAAAAAGGGCTGCCGCCATCTGAAATCGATGTGCGGCAGCTCCTGATGGTTCCCGTTCGCCCGTCCGGCGGCGACGCTTTTGTAGGAAAATGCAGTAAAACTTTGTTCACGGTTATTGTTTTCCGGCTTGGAGAGCCGGTTCCACGCCTGGAAACTTACGGCGCATTTCTGCGCGGATCGTGCGGTCGGGGGAATGCGTTGGCGACAGGGCGGCTACTTATCTCAACTCAACCTCGAGGGGCTGTACAATGATCCGCGTAGCGGATGCGCCATTGACAGGGCCCTATTGGGCGCGAAGCGAATAACTGTTGAACGTTAGCCATCACCCACTACCACACAATTCAAAATACACAAAAAATCATCCGCATAGCGGATGTGCTGTTGGCAGGGCACTGTTGGGAGCGAAGCGGACAACGGTGCCTAAATCATTGCGGCTCGTCTCAACGCTGCAAGCGTTGTGCTTTTTCCTATTCGGCGGCGCATTGGGATTTTCATTGCGTTGCATAAGATGACAAATTGAGTATTGAAATACAAAACAGCGCAACGCTTATAGCGTTGAATCAAATACATCCCATCAGGCACCGTTGTCCGCTTCGCTCCCAACAGTGCCCTGGTAACAGCGCATCCGCTATGCGGATGAACACGTGATGGGGCGGCGCCACAGAGTGTCGGCACTGGTATACGTCTCATTTGGGACGAGAGGAATAGGGGAGTGTGGAATGGGGAGGAAGAAGATGTTGTGAGGGGACAATTGTTGGATGTGAAACCCGACATAAAGTTGAACCGCGAGCGTGTTCCGCAGTGGTGAGGAAGCATTTGTTATAGTGTGAAACCCGACACAAAATTAAACTGCGAAGGATTTTCGGCTGGGCGAGAGGGAAATTGTTGCGGAGGCTGAAAAGCAGTGTTTTGGTGGATGATTGACGGCTTTTCAGGGGGCGAAAGACCATTAATTGCGGGGTGAAGAAGGGTTGATGGAGAGTAGAATTGCAGTCGGTTGGCGAAAAAAGTGTCGCGAATTAACTAATTATTACAAATCTTTACAAGTTCCCGAGTTGTCGTAACGTGGCAAAATATGTTCCCTGTTTGTCGCAACAATGTTCCCTATTTGTCGTAGAAAAGTTCCCGATTTGTCGCCAAGATGTTCCCTTTTAGGTTTATTTGACATTGTAATTCATTGATTATCAGTTTGTTTCAAGGTCCTAATAAATATAGATAAATAGATTATAATTGATCAAAAGGTTTTTGAGACGAGTGTTGTTGTTGTCTTTTTCTTTTTTCCTTGCGGAACGGATGTTAATAAGTATAAATTTTGGAAGGCCGCGCCCGGGATGGACCGACGTATTCGCGCGCGCGATATGATGCGGGAAAATAAGCTCTGACGATCAATTTATCCAAAGCATTGGCAGGGAAAGAGGGAGAGGAAGGGGCTTATAGGTAAGATTGGGGATCTGATTTCTTAGTACTTCGAAATGGCTTTCAACGCTTCATCGCTATAGGTTATGCTGTACATACTCACAAAGTCTCAAACAAAGCTATCGAATCTTCGAAAATCTTACAGGTAATGCCTTTCCCCTTTCTGTAATCTTCTCTTGCTTGCGCTATTTTCTTCTTGAATTCATCACTGACAACTAAATCACTGTTATGGATAGGGGTAAGCATATACGATTTATCCTTACCACGATGGATAATGACCTCCTCGCCTGCATCGACCTTGTTTAAAACCAAAGGCTGCTTTTCCCTGAACTCTCGGGTTGTGAAATTTAATACTGCCATAATTTGGCATATTTTAATGATACTGCAAAGATATGGGAAGTTATCAACACGACCAAATGGTACACCGCAATAAAACGTAATAAAATTAATGAAAGTCTTTCCCTGGGGGTGTTTTTTTAGTTTTCCTCCTTTCGTTTCCACTCCCACTTTCGGGTCTATCGAACGGCGTTTGTTATAAACCTTGACGAGCGGTCCCTCCTCCTTCTCTCCCCGAAAGGGGGAGAGAAGGGGGGAAGGAGAGGCCCTTAAAGAAAGAGAAATCGATGTCTTACGACTCCAGAAGGGGAGAGAAGGGGAAACGAGAGGATGTAACGCCGGCCCCTCTCGACTCTTTTTGGAGAGAGGGCGGGGGTGAATCTTTACCGATTGAATATCTGTTTGTGTATCGCACGGAAGTTTCGGCGGGTGAGATTTTGGGCGTATCTTTGCCGGCGATAAACTAAATGCCAAACGATATGAACACAATCAATTATCCGGATCCGGCTCGCCTGCTCGAATTCAAGCCACAGTCCACCGGCAACGTACAAGTTACGGAAACACAACCGACGGTCGCAGCCGACCGAAAACTCGGAAACTTAACCTTTCAGGAACTTCAACTCTTGCTCACACCGCATTTCTCGCTCTGGGAAATGGTGCGCTCGGGCACGGCCATCCGCTTGGGAATCGACAACAGACCGCAGCCGGAACACATCGCGCGGATGCGTGCCCTGTGTGAGAATGTGCTCGAACCACTGCGCCGAAAGTTCGGTGTGATCCGCATCACAAGCGGTTTTCGTTGTCCTGCACTCAATCGGGCCGTCCACGGTGTGCGCCATTCGCAGCACCTCTACGGTGAAGCCGCTGATATTCACGTGCCCAATCGCCGTGCGGCGCAGCGCCTGTTCGAGTTCATCCGCCACTCGCTGCCTTTCGACCAACTGCTTTTGGAGCGTATCAACGGTTGCGGAACGGGTTGGATTCACGTGAGTTATCGCAGCGATCGGGGACCTAATCGGGAGCTGGCCAATAGCAACTTTCAAGCTCTTTATCCTTTCATCCCTTCGTCTTCAAGGCCTGACAACAGCTTATCCGATGCTGACTTTTAATCTTTTAATCCTTTCATTGCTTTGTCTTTTCATCTTTTTCGCTTGTTATCTCTACGTGTATCGCATCATTGCTTGACATCGCTTGCAGAATGTTGTATCTTTGCATCGCAGTTCGGGACAATCCCGATGCATAGTAAACTTTATTTTTTAACCATTTAAAACATTAAAAATTATGCCTATTCTTTACAGAATGCATCAAGACAACAGAAAGAACAGTGCTCACAAAGGCAAGTGGTATGCCCGCGCTGTGATGAACGGAACCGTAGGAATCGACGAGGTGGCCGAGGTGATGCAGCGCAACTGTACGCTGAAAAAGAGCGACATCCGTGCCGTGATAGCCGAACTCGTGGAGACGATGCAGGACTTTTTGCAAAACTCGATGCGGGTGAAACTCGACGGACTGGGTTCGTTCAAGATCGGATTGAAGACCAAAGCAGCCGACAAGCCCGAAAATTTCAATGCGGGTACCAACGTCGTCGGTATGCGGGTGAACTTTCAGCCCGAGGTTACCATCGGCAAAAACGGCGTGCGTCGGCAGGCGTTGCTCACCGGTGCTAAGGTGCAGGAGACCAGCCGCAATACCGTAGACTCGCGCAAAAAGAAGAAACCCAAGGCAGGGGGCGGTACTCCCTCGCAGCCTTAAGCAATGCCGGGCGACCGGACCGAAACGATGAGTCCGGTCGCCGTCTGAAACAATCAATCTCACTTTCATTAATCATCTAAACCATCAAACACAAATGAGTAAAATCAATCTTACGGGCTGGAAGCTCGTCATCAAAGTCATAGTGGCGCTTGCCACGGCCCTGCTCGGGGTATTGGGAGCACAGGAATTGGGCGGCAATGAGGCTTGACGACCGTCTGCGCAGGCTTATCCTGGTTCTGCGCATCATTCTGCTTCTCGTGTCGATCGTGGCCGTAATCAGCTGTTCCCTTCTGATCGGCTGAGGTCGGCAGGCCTTTCCTGCGGAGGGAGTCCATACGGGGCTCCCTTTTCTTTCGTGGTGTTTCGGGCTGGGAAAGCAGCTCGCGGTATTGAAAACGAAAAGAATCCCGGGTAATGGGATGTTACTCGGGATTCTTTTTGTTGGAAATGAGAATGTTATTTCGTATTACTCTTGATGGCAGAGTTGTAGTCTGTTTCTCTGTTCGGTATCACCCACGTCCACGCATTGGCTTCTTCGGGCTTGATGGTCTTGGCAAAGGTCTCGTGGAAACTGCCGCCTTTGGCGAACGTTTTGCGGATAATAGGTTGTTTCCAACGCTTGAAATCGAACCAGTCGAAGCCCTCGCCCCACAGGTCGAAACGGCGATAGAGCTTGACTTCGGTCAGAAGATCGTTGCCCGTTTTGGTGCACGTGTAAGACGGGTCGCGGCCGCTGGTCTTGTTCAAGGCCACAAGTAGCGCCTGGGCTTCGGCCTCTTTACCTAAGTGGCAATCAGCTTCGGCCTCGGTGAGGTACATCTCTGCGGCGCGGAACAGACAGAATTCGCCTACCCCGGGATTGACAACGGCCTGCATCTTAAACTGCATATAAGCGAAGATCTGCGATTTCGCATTCAGCTTGGAGCCATAATCGGCTTTCGCTTTTTTGGTCAATGCCTTATCGGCTAAGCCTGTTGCTGTATTGAACGGCAAGTTGCCCGGGTCGAGGAATATCGCCTTGCGAACGTCGGTTGCAGGAATCTGGTCGTAGAGTTCCTTGCTGATGGCACACGGATAGTTACGGCCTGCACTTGCATTGCTGTTGCTTCCCTGGTAAGCAAAGAACTGATAAAAGTACAATGTCTCTTGGGCATTGCTGTAAACGCTCCAAATCCATTCCCGGTTAGGTGCGTTGAAGCCTCCGTCAACATATTCTTTATTGGTCATCAGCTTGTAATTCTTACGGGCAAGTGCGGCATATTTGGCAGCGTTTTCCCAGTCTTCGCGCGTCAGGGCGGCACGGGCATAGATGGCATAAGCCACATCTATGTTGACGGCATAGTTTTCTTTGGAATTCCGGTCTTGTCCCGATGCCGTGTAACCGGCGATGGCCTCGTCGAGATCTTTATAAATCCGGGCATACGTTTCGGCCAAAGTGGATGCGGGAAGATCGCCTTTCGACTCGTCTATTCGCAGCGGGAGGCCCCGGCTTGCACCGTTGTTGCTGTCCTGCCAGCGATGAGAATAGAGCTGGCTCAACATCAGATAACAGTAAGCGCGGAATGTAAGTGCCTGGGCTTTGAGAAACTGTTTGTCGGCGGCAGACCCTGTGGCGTTGTCCACTTCACAGATAATGGTGTTGGCATTGCCGATGATTTTGTAGTAATAAAACCACGGGTAATAGTCGTAAATGGCTGTACTTATCTCGTGATATTCTGCATTTATTATCGGCGACCACCCGGTGAGATTGCATTTCTGGAAGTCGTTGCCCGGATAATTGGCATACCACGTGATGATGGTACCTTCGCCGTTGAATCCCTGGGAGCTCAAATATTGGGTCGACATCAGTCTGCTCAGTCCGTTAACGGCCAGTTTCACGTTCTCTGTCGACTCGAAGATCGTCTTCTTGTCGGTGTCGTCCGACGTGGTGTTCAGATAGTCGTCACTGCACGCATTGAATGCGAGGGCAGCGGCGGCAAGCCATATATAGATTGATTTTTTCATACGATTGTGTTGTTTTTAATGAGTTAGAACTTGACGTCGAGTCCTATCGTGAATACCCGCGGAGTAACAAGATAGTTGTATTGCGTACCGTTAAACGATTGCTGCGGGTTCATTCCGCGACGTGCAGTGAATGTAGCGAGATTTTCGGCAGTGACGCTGAGGCGCACGCTTTCAAGTTCGAGCGCACGAATCCAAGCCTTGGGCAACTGATAAGCAAGGTTGACATTCTTGATTACCAGATAGTTGGCGCTGGTCAGCCAGCGTGAAGATGTAGCGTTATTTTCCTTACTTGTGGTGCTGTTTATCTGCGGAATACCGCCATACCACATACGGTCGGGCGATGTGGCGGTCATCCCTTCTGGAGCTGCTTTCCACGATTTGAGTACGTCGCGACTGTAATTCTGCGGATTGTTACTCACCGACATCAAGTCGGCATAGTTGCTGTCATAAACCTTTCCACCCAAAGAGTAGGTGCACAGGACGGAGAGTGAGAGCGACTTCCACCGCACCGTGGGCGTGAAACTGCCGTAGAGCTTGGGAATAGCAGAGCCGTGATATTCTCTCATTGCATAGGTCGTGTTGTTGACATAATACTCGCCGTTGATCTGTGTTACCTTGCTTGTGATATCGTCTCCCGACTTGTTGCCCACGATGTTGCCGGCAGCATCCTTGTAATGATAATTGTCGGTGTTCACTTTATACATCGAGTTACCCGTCAGCCGGTCTACTCCCACATAACTGTATGTGAAAAACTCGTAACGGCTTCGGCCTTCGACGATTTTGAAAAAACCCGAAATAATGCCCTTTTTGTTCTGCTCCGGCAGTTTCAATACCTTGTTTCGGATAATCGAGGCATTCGTTGCGAAGTTCACGGTCCAATCTTTCGACTTATAGATATCTACATCGGTGTTGAACTCGAGGCCCTTGTTGCCGATAGTGCCGAGGTTCTTTGTAATGGAAGCCACAGCACTGCTGTTCTCCGTCGGACCCGCAGACAGCGGCATATAAACATCGAAAAGCAGGTCACGGTTACGGCGATCGAAATAGTCGATGCTGATATTCCAGCGGTTGAAGAGGCGCGCATCGATACCGATTCCGAGTGAAGAACCGGTCTCCCATTTCAATTTTTCGTTACCGATTTGCGAAAGATAATAAGCCCCTTTATTGTTGTTCTTCGTACCGCCGTAAATCGAAAGGTAGGCGTAATAGCCCGATCCGGCGTCGTTTCCTACCAAACCGTAGTCTGCACGCAGCTTCAGGCTGTTCACCCATTTGACGGAACGCATAAAGTCTTCGCGTGAAATCATCCAGTTGGCGCCTACACTTCCGAAGTTACCCCATCTGCTTTCTTTGTAGAATCGTGACGACCCGTCGCGGCGGAATGATACTTCGGCCGTGTATTTGTCGTCATAATTATAGCGCACCCGACCTAAATAGCTTTCCGTGCGATAGTTGTCTTCATAGCCGTTCAGCCCTGTCAGTTCGGAGAAGTTAGACAGATTGTTGTGTCCGGTGAGTATTTGCTCGCTCTTTCTGCCGGTCAAAACGTCGTAGTTATAAGCATAATTCTCGTGTCCGAGCAAGGCGCTTACGGTGTGTTTGTCAAATGCTCTTCCCCAGTTCAGCTGTTGCTGGAATGTGTAATTCTTGTATCTGGTCATTCTTCTGTCTACTCTTCCGTGATTGCCTTTTCCGTTTCCGATGGTCGGGTTGTCGAAAGAGTGTCTCTCGTTGTTGCGCAGTCCGAGCTGTCCTTTCACTGTAAAGGTGAAATCTTGCAGGAACTTGATGTCCATATAGAATGTAGACTCAATGGTATTACGGATATTTCGGTCTTTGTCCAATTCGTTTTCCCAGATCACGTGGCGGTCGGGATATTGGTTGCGGGTAAGCACCGTGTTGCCGTCTGCATCGGTATAGCTGCCCGGATCATACTGTTTGTTTCCGTTTGCATTCAACCGATAGCTTCCGTCTGCATTGTGCAGATGCACCGGATAGATAGGAGCGATTTGGCGACAATACATAAATGCATTCTTGAAACTGCTGTCGCCACTGTCTGAAAAGCTGGATTTCTGGTGGCTGGCAGCCAGTGTGAAGCCTGTGGTCAGCCATTTCTTGGGGCGGAAATTCATCTGAGCCCGCCCCGTCAGGCGCTTGAACGAAGCACTGGTTACATAACCGTTCTCTTTCAGATAGCCCACGGAGAAGTAATAGTCGCTCTTATCCGTGGCGGCATTACCGCTGAGACTATATTCCTGGCGTGCTCCGTGGCGGATTGTATTGCTGTACCAGTCGAGGTCGTCGGCATAGCCCGGCAGGATGCTTGCATCTGAAACAAGGCGGCCGTTGCTGTCGAAAAGCTGGTCGTTGGCCTTGTTGAAAATGTTCAGATAGAGCCGGTCACGAATCAGATTCTTGGTAGCGTAAGCTCCGGCAGCGGCTGCATCGTCGCCCGCAGATATCCGGGAGTTGCGCAGGCTCATCCAACTTGTCTCCATAAACTCGCGCGGGTTGAGCAGTTTATACTCCTTGATACCTCTCGAATAAGTACCTTGGCTCAGGCGCAAGTTCAGCGACAGCTTACTCGAAGTGCCTTTCTTGGTGGTAATCAGGATGACTCCGTTAGAGGCACGGTTACCATACAGTGCACTCGATGCGGCGTCTTTGAGCACAGTGATGCTCTCGATGTCTACCGGGTTGAGGTCGGAAATGTTGCCGTTGAACGGTACGCCGTCCAGCACGTAAAGCGGACTGCTGCTGCCGTTGACCGTTCCGAAACCGCGAATGCGTATCGCTGCATCGCTGCCCGGCTGTCCGTAAGTGCTGTTAATCTGTATACCCGACGTCGTACCTTCCAATGCCGAGGTTACGCTCGACACGGGACGGAGCTCTATTTTCTCCTTACCTACTTGTGAAATGGCGCCTGTCAGTGTAGATTTCTTGGCCGAGCCGTAAGCCACCTGCACCACAACCTCGTCGAGACTGCGGGCATCCGACTCCAAGAAAATCTTCATTTCGGGCTTGATAGTCACCGTCTGCGATTTCATTCCGACGTAAGAAATCAGCAGCGTTTTGGCCGAATTAGGTACGTTGCGGAGCGTAAATCGGCCATCGATGTCTGTTGCCGTGCCGGTCTTTGTACCGCTGATAACTACCGAGGCACCCACGATGGGCTCATTGTCTTCGGCCGAATAGACCGTACCTTTGACTGTTCGTTGGGCCATTGCGTTACCGACGCCGATGAACCAAACGGTCAATAATAAAATGATTTTTCCTTTCATAAAGTGCTTAATAATATTGATTTGATGTTCTATTTGATGGTATTGTATACCAGATAGTGATAGTTTGGTAAGCGCAAAGATAGAAAAAGTTTTTCGTAAATGTTCATAAAAATCTATTTTTTTTATTTTATGCTGTAAAAGATGGAAAGAGAAGGGTGGTAATTTATCACCGATCGCCTTGCAATTAACGTTTGATTGCAGTGTGTTTAACCGTCGGTCGGCGTGTGAAAAGCCGTTAATAGCACAGCGAGCAGCGGCGAATTGTCAGGCAGAACAATTAAAATGCGGCAAAAGGTTGCACTTTTTTGTAAATTGTATTACCTTTGCCGTAACAATCCAAAACAACGAGACGTATGCAGACAAGATGTCATTTATCCGTACTTATACACGAACAGGCAAAGAAATACGGCACGAAACCCGTCATCACGTTTCGCAATTTCGGTAGTCTGAAATGGAAAACCGTGACGTGGAACCAGTTCTCTCTGCGCGTGAAACAGGTGAGTAATGCGATGCTCAACCTCGGAATCAAACCGCAGGAAAACATTGCCGTGTTCTCGCAAAACTGCATACATTATCTTTATACCGATTTCGGCGCTTACGGTGTGAGGGCTGTCACGATTCCGTTTTACGCCACGAGCAGCGAGCAACAGATTCAATACGTGATCAACGATGCCGCCGCTCGCTTCCTCTTCGTGGGCGAACAGGAGCAGTATGACAAGGCTCACCGCATCTTTGCACTGTGCCCCACGCTCGAGAGAATCATCATCTTCGACGACAGCGTGCGTATCAGCACCCACGATCCCAATGCCCTTTACTTTTCGGATTTCCTTGCTTTGGGTGAGAATCTGCCGCGACAGACCGAGCTGGAGCAGCGCTGGAAGGAGGCCTCGGACGACGATCTGTGCAACATTCTTTATACCAGCGGCACCACGGGAGACAGCAAGGGCGTGATGCTCAGCTATGGGCAGTATGCCGCCGGGCTTGAGGCTAACGATCGATGCGTGCCCATAGGCGAGACCGATCGTGTGATCAACTTCCTTCCTTTCACGCATATCTTCGAGCGGGCGTGGACCTACCTGTGCCTGAGCGAGGGTGCAGAACTGATCGTCAACACCTATCCCAAAGAGATTCAGCAGTCTATGCGTGAGACGCATCCCACGTGTATGGCGTCTGTTCCGCGGTTTTGGGAGAAGGTGTATACGGGTGTCAAGGATCGGATCGATAATGCCGGAAGTTTCCAGCGTAAGCTGTTTCTGCGGGCGTTGGCCGTGGGACGGCGGTACAACGTTGAATATCTGAGTCGTGGCAAGCGGCCCCCGCTCGCCTTGCAATTGGAATATAGGATGTATAACAAGACGGTGTTGAGTCTCGTCCGCAAGCAGTTGGGATTGGAAAAACCCAATATTTTTCCCACGGCAGGCGCCACGGTGTCGCCCGAAGTCGAGGAGTTCGTCCACGCCATCGGCATTCCGATGCTCGTTGGTTACGGTCTGACGGAGAGCTTAGCCACTGTTTCGTGCGACCATAAGAATGCGCCTTACACCATCGGATCAGTGGGAAGGCCCATTGAAGGCATTCAGATTAAGATTGGAGAAAACAACGAAATCTTGCTCAAAGGTCCCACAATCACCCGCGGTTATTACAAGCGCGAGGCGTTTAATGCCACGATTTTCGATGCCGACGGCTTCTTTCGAACCGGCGATGCGGGGTATCTGAAAAACGGAGAGCTCTATCTTACCGACCGCATCAAGGACCTTTTCAAGACCAGCAACGGCAAATACATCGCCCCGCAGATGATCGAAACGATGATGCTGGTAGATAAATACATCGATCAGGTAGCTGTAGTTGCCGACCGATATAAGTTTGTCTCGGCCTTGGTCGTGCCCGAATTCAGGCTGATCGAGGAGTGGGCCCGCGACCACGACATACCGTTTACCAGCAGGGAAGACCTCTGTGCCAGTAGCAAAGTGCGCGATATGCTGAAAGAACGTATCGATACGCTGCAACAACCGCTGGCCAATTACGAGAAAATAAAATACATCACGCTGCTGCCTCACCACTTCTCGCTCGAGAGCGGAGAGCTTACCAACACGCTGAAACTGCGCCGAGCTATTATATATAAGAATTATAAAGAGCTTATCGATAAGATGTATGAGGAGCAACCGGACACGCAGCGCGATATCGCCAGTAACTGATTCAAGATGATTACAGCAGAACAACTCAAAGACGTAACGGCAAGGGCCGATGCACTTAACCGTTATCTCAATATCGACCGGAAGAAAGTAGAGTTTGAAGAAGAGCAACTTCGCACGCAGGCTCCCGACTTCTGGGACGACCCCGCACGTGCACAGGAGCAGATGAAGAAGGTAAAGGGCATCGAGAAATGGCTCGACGGCTATCGCGAAGTGCGCCAATATACCGATGAGCTGCAACTGGCTTTCGACTTCTATCACGACGAAATGGTAACCGAAGAAGAGGTGGATGCCGACTATCGAAAGGCTGTTGCTGCCATCGAAAACCTCGAACTGATGAATATGCTGCGTCAAAAGGAAGACCCGATGGACTGTGTCTTGAAGATCAACAGCGGCGCCGGAGGCACGGAAAGCCAAGACTGGGCACAGATGTTGATGCGAATGTACATGCGATGGGCTGAAAGCCACGGCCATCGGGTAACGATCAGCAACCTGCAAGAGGGTGATGAGGCCGGCATCAAGAGCGTGACGATGGAGATAGAAGGCGGCGAATATGCCTACGGCTACCTCAAAAGCGAAAACGGCGTGCATCGACTCGTGCGTGTGTCGCCGTTCAACGCTCAGGGAAAGCGTATGACGAGCTTTGCAAGTGTCTTCGTTTCGCCTCTTGTCGACGATACCATCGAGGTGTATGTAGATCCCTCGAAGGTGAGCTGGGACCTCTTCCGGAGTGGCGGAGCGGGCGGACAGAACGTCAATAAAGTGGAGACCGGTGTGCGCCTGCGCTATCAATACACGGATCCCGACACGGGAGAGGAAGAGGAAATCCTTATCGAAAACACCGAGAGTCGCAAGCAATTGGAAAACCGAAACAATGCAATGCGTCTGCTCAAATCGCAACTCTACGACCGGGCAATGAAAAAACGCCTCGAAGCACAGGCCAAAATCGAGGCTGGAAAGAAGAAAATCGAGTGGGGAAGTCAGATTCGTAGCTACGTCTTCGACGACCGTCGGGTGAAAGATCATCGTACAAGCTACCAGACAGCCGATGTCGACGGTGTGATGGATGGCAAAATCGACGGCTTTATCAAAGCTTATCTAATGGAGTTTCCGGTGAGGGAAGAGGAGTGAAGCGGCCCCATTGAGTAAGGGAGAGTTCTCTTTTTCTTTATGGATTGAGCATATATAATATGGAGACAGCAGGACAGATAACAAGACGGCGGACGACATTCAGACTTAGGCAAGACCTTTTAGAACGTTTGAAAGAAATTGACCTGGAGCATTTTGACGCATTTGTCGCGTCTCTCGAATGAATCATTTATCTATCTGTTAATCAATTCGGACAATCTAAACAATAAACCTAAAATAACGAAAAACTATGAGTGAAAGAAGTAAACGACACCGCGCAGCGCGCGAGGCTAAGCAAGAGCAACAGGGAAAGAAAGTCTTCGGCTGGGTTCTTGGCATATTGATAGCCCTCGCCGTCGTGTTCCTGATTTATTCGATGATGGCATAATGAGCGGCTTGGAGATTGAAAGAAAATTCTTGGTGAGGAAAGGCGACGCGTTCAAACGGGCCGCCTTTTCAAGTGTACGCATACGACAGGGCTATATTCCTGCCGACGGTGCCACCGTCAGGGTGCGTATACGCGACGACAAAGCCTATCTTACCATCAAGAGTCGCTCTGTAAACGGCGGAATGACACGCTATGAATTTGAAAAGGAAATCACGCCCGACGAGGCCGAAAGCCTGTTTAAACTCTGTAAGGGCGGTTACATTGACAAACGCCGTTATTTAGTGAAAAACGGTCGGCATACCTTTGAAATTGATGAGTTTTACGGTCTGAACGAGGGGTTAATCATTGCAGAGGTGGAACTGAAAAGTGAAACCGAACCCTTTGAAAAGCCCGATTTCATCGGCGATGAAGTCACGGGCGACAGCCGTTTCTACAACTCTCACCTCCTTGTTTACCCCTTCTCTGTCTGGGGCGACACCTTGCCAACAGACAGCCGATAAGCAGTGCCAACGTGGCTCCTATCGAGTTGGCCGCAAAATCCAGCCAATCGCCGCTGCGCCGCCCGCCCGTACAGTAAGCCTGTAACAGTTCGATAAGACCGCTCATTGCGATGAGCGCTACCCAGCCCAGCGTCAGCAATCGCTTCCATTCTACCATTCGGTGCACTCGAAGATACTCGATCCATATCACCAGGCACGTTCCTAAGTACATTATCGTGTGCACCCATTTGTCCATAAACTGTACACCGTCGAGTGGGGTCTGCGGCGGCGTGCAGAAACACAGCACCCAAATCAGGGCTATACACAGGCAAGACAATGGGTATTTTTTCAATAATCGTCTCATTGTTTACAGTTTCAAGTTGTCCGCATCTTTCTTTTTCTGTGTCTGCAAAGGTATAAAATCTTTCCGATACCCTTGCTTTTATTCGCTGAATATATAAGAAATGTAGGTCTACACACAAGATTCGATTCGGAAAAAACGGCGGAACGGAGAGGGAGTTTGTACGGAGCGGGAGGGGTATTCAAAAAGGATCCCGTACAGTTTCGCAACTCACGAGATCCTACCAACCTTTTTACCCAGTAAAAAAACTTACTACCTACGGGTTGGCCGGGTCTTTTATCCGTAGATTCCGACCCAATCCAGTTATCCCTTTTATGATAATGAGATTTCTCATTTCTGCTGAATCATATATTGTTTTATAATCCGTTCAAACGGCTGAAATACCGATTGCTACGGGAGTTCTCCGTTTTTTGATGATCTTTCCGGCATCCCCTTCTGTCGATTGAATAAACAGTTGATTATCTCCTCAAATTACATAGGTACGGAAATAAGTGCCTGCAACCGAGGGTGTCGTGCGATATGTGTATTCATTGTCATAGGTGTTAGGGGGTTAGTACATTGAGTTTAGAGTTTGTTCTCATTCGATTCCCGTTCTCGTTCGTTGTTTTCGGTCTTGATACATCTGATTTTCGGGTGACATAATATCATAAAGAGATTCCCCTTTCAAATATTTTTAGCAAATATATACAAAAAAAATGAGACTGTCAAATTAATAACATACATTAACATAAGTGTCGGGCGAAAGAACGAGAGGACACTCGATATATCCGTGTAGAGGCTATCGGTGTATCGAACTGTAATCAGACGAAAGAGCAAAGATTCTCTGTGTTCTTGTGTTGGGGGCGATCGGCGTATCACTCCGCAGTTAGGCTGGTTGGTTTGTGTAGGTTCTACGGCTCGTGATACACCTCTGCGCCATCTTGGGAATCAGAAACAAGATGGTTGTGTTACTCAATTGGATCTGGAATTACGTTATTTATAACCAGTTGCTGCGCCTCATCTTTTTCACAGGAAAGTCCCATTCGAATGAAGTCTTAGCCCTCTGAGTTAGGGGGTGGAGAGCTGAACAATAGAGGAACGCGTATATGTGGTAACCGATTAGCGATTAAATGGATGGTAACTAACGGTTGAATGTCGTGCGAAAAACGGTTAAACGCACGGCATTTAACCGTTAATTATATCCTATTGATTACCAGTACTTTATCGTAATAGCAAATTATAGATATAAGACTTGTCGTATATGCGGCAAGTCCTTTTCTGTTTTGAGACGCGCGCTATTCAATCTTCAAAAGTCATTCTGCGTGAGCACGCTTTCCAATTCTTCTGCCGACAGCCGCAAATGGAACGTGCCGTTGAGGGCCACGGCTATGCGGCCGGTCTCTTCGGAGACGACGACCACAAGAGCATCGCTGGTTTGCGACATTCCCAAAGCAGCCCGATGGCGCAGTCCCAAAGACTTGGGGATATCCTGGTTGTGCGATACAGGCAGGATGCAACCGGCCGCTTTGATTCGCTTTTTGGAAATAACCATCGCGCCGTCGTGCAACGGTGAGTTTTTAAAGAATATGTTTTCGATGAGCCGTTGCGTGATGTTCGCGTCGATAATGTCGCCCGTTTCTACGATGTCATCAAGCGGAGTGGTTCGCTCTATGACAATCAGCGCACCCACCTTGCCCTTAGCCATACTCATACAAGCCATCACGATGGGCAGGATGGCTGTCTTGTCAACATTCTTTTTGGCGTCGGACGAGAAAAATTTCATTATGAACCGGAACCGCTGATGGGCTCCCAAGGAGTATAGAAACTTGCGAATTTCTTCCTGGAAGAGCACGATCAATCCGATGACTCCCACGCTCACGAGTTTATCCATAATGCTTCCGAGGAGTCGCATTTCAAGGATTTGGCTCACGAAAAGCCACACAAGAATAAACACGATGATGCCGATGAAGACGTTAAGCGACCTGCTTTCCTTCATCAGTCGGTAGAGATAAAATAACATCAGGGCCACTAAGAAGATGTCGATGACGTCTTTAATGCCAAGTTCAAAGAACATATTGCAGCGTATTGGGTTATGAGTGGGGTTGCATCATTTGGAAAATTCGCACACATTCTACGGCTTCGCGCACGTCGTGCACACGCAGGATGTCGGCTCCTTTGGCAAGAGAGATGGTGTTGAGCACGGTTGTTCCGTTGAGCGATGTGGTCGGGTCGCCGCCGAGGAGTTTGTAGATCATCGACTTGCGTGATATGCCCACCAAGATGGGCAGCTCCATTACACATAGCCTTTCGGCTTCAGCCAGCAGTCGATAATTCTGTTCCAATGTCTTGCCGAAGCCGTAGCCGGGGTCGAGGATGATGTCTTTCACGCCGAGATCGCGCAGCTGTTGTACTTCGCGTGCAAACGAAATGAGCATCTCGCGCAGGTCGGGCTGAACAGACATTAATATATAAGGTGTGCCGAGTCGAGCCGCCATACGAAACATTGCGGGATATTCGGCGGCCTCGGATGCCAACGGTCGGTTGGCCACTCCTGTGATTCCGCCTTCCGAAACGTCGTTGATGATGTCGGCACCGAACTCTTCTACGCTCATCTGTGCTACTTCGGGGCGGAACGTGTCGACCGAAATCACGGCCTCGGGGAGCTCTCGGCGCACGATCTGTAATGCTCTTCGCATCCGCGACATTTCTTCTTCGGCAGTCACTTCTGCCGCATTCGGTCTTGTAGAAAAGGTCCCGATGTCGATGATTCTGCCGCCTTGCTCGATAATTTCGTGGGCTCTTGCCGCAATGGCCGTATCTGTTTGGACACGGCTTCCGGCGTAAAACGAGTCGGGTGTCGCGTTCAGAATCCCCATCACAACGGGTTCCGACAAGTCCATCAAACGTCCGTGTACGTTGATCGTATAGTCTTTCATCTGTCTGTGTTATGCTCTTTTGCAAAGGTAACAAAATGTTGAGAATCCCCCAAAAAGATGAGATAAAAGATATTTAAATCGTGGGGTGCGCAGCGAAAATGAATAAATCGAGGGGCAGATGCAGACGGATTACAGGAATTTTACTACTTTTGCAGGAGTATAAAGACCATTCAGCAGACATTGACAATGGAAATATCAGAACTTTACAAACTGTTCGTTGCTCACCCGACGGTCACGACCGACAGCCGCAATTGCCCCGAAGGAAGTATCTTTTTCGCACTGAAAGGCGCATCGTTCAATGGCAATCACTTTGCCGAAAAGGCTTTGGAGCAGGGCTGTTCTTATGCCGTTATCGACGAAGACACGGCCCGTCGCAGCGTTGAAGACTCGCGGCTTATCCTCGTAGACGACTGTCTGAAAACACTCCAACAGCTGGCCAACTATCATCGGCGTACACTCGGCACGCCGGTTATCGGCATAACGGGTACCAACGGCAAGACAACCACCAAGGAACTGGTATCTGCCGTGCTGGCCGAAAAGTATAACGTGCTCTTTACCGAGGGCAATTTCAATAATGATATAGGTGTACCTAAGACGCTGCTGAGGCTTACCCGCGAACACGAATTGGCTGTTGTGGAGATGGGAGCGAGTCATCCGGGCGATATCCGCACGCTCGTCGACATCGCAGAGCCTGATTTTGCTCTCGTCACCAATGTGGGGAAAGCCCATCTGCAAGGCTTCGGCAGTTTTGAAGGGGTGATGAGAACCAAGGCCGAACTCTATGATTTTATGCAGGTGCGACGCCCCGACGGACTCATCTTTATCAATGCCGACAACGCGTTTCTGGGTGAGATGCGCCGTGATCATTGTCCCGGCGTTCGATGCGTCACCTATGGACAGGGGAAGGAAGACGGTATTCGGTTTCACGGTGAGGTGATAGATTGTGCCCCGTTCCTACACTTTCGTTGGCGTGAAGAGGGTAAATCCGCAGATTGGAACGATGTCCGGACCCACTTGATTGGGGCTTATAATCTCGACAATATGCTCGCAGCCATCAGCATCGGCATACATTTTGGCGTGTCGGCTGCGCAGATCGGCAATGCACTTGCGCGTTATATTCCCGGCAACAACCGTTCACAGTTAGAAGAAACGGTGCACAATCATCTGATAATGGATGCTTACAATGCCAACCCGACGAGTATGAACGCAGCCTTGCTCAACTTTCGCGATATGGCCGTCGGCCCTAAAATGGCTATTCTTGGGGATATGCGCGAACTGGGAAAGCAAAGCCTTGAAGAGCACGCAAAGGTTGTTTCGCTGCTTGAAACATTGCCCTTTGAGGAGGTGTGGTTGGTGGGCGAGGAGTTCAGCAGAATCGAATGCCGTTTCCGCAAGTTTGCAAATGTGGAGGAAGTCAAGGCCGCCCTCTGCGCCCATCGCCCCGAGGGATTCTATATTCTGATTAAAGGAAGCAACGGCATCCATCTCTCTGGGTTGCCCGAATTACTCTGACCGGTTTGCCGTTTTTCAAAAAACGTATCGTGCGTTAGCTGCCATTGCGCGACCGAACATCATAAAACCCGGAAAGTTTCAAACAACTTCCCGGGTTTCTTTCATCTTCGTACTTAGAAAAAATACCTTTAATTAAAGATTTGGATTGACTGTGTTCCACTCCGATACGGGCGGAACGATATTGAGTGTTATCAACTCATCGCGCATCTTGCACAAGTGTTCGTAACTTGCGTCGAGCTTGGCGTTCTCCTCGGCAGTACCCTGCGGCACCTCGAAATGAGCGCCCGTGGTGTCGAGTGTGGTCTTCATTGCCATCATAATATGGTCGTACTTGTCGGTCTTGACATATGTTCCGACGGGGAAACGGAACGGTTCACCGCCCATCACCGAGCGAATCATCTCGACGGAGAGGTATGCCGGGCTTTGGAAAGATGAACGTCCGCGCAGTTCGATGATCTTAGCACCGCCCTTGGTGACGTCTGTTTTCATCTGTTCCCACTCTTCTTTGGGGAACGCGGGTGTACCGATTATCTCGGTAAGAGGCTTTCCGTCGATGGTCACTTTCGACCCGAAGACTGCCATTTGCTCGCCGTGTCCGCCGTAAGTAGCGCACCCTTTCACTTCGCTTTGCATTACGTTGAATTTCTTAGCCAATGCGCTCTGCAAGCGAGTCGAGTCTAATGCGGCCAACGTTGTTACCTGCGAGGGCTTCAAACCCGAATAAAGCAGTGTTACAAGACCTGTTAAGTCGGCAGGATTGAATATGATAATCACGTGCTTTACATCCGGACAATACTGCTTGATGTTCTTACCCAGACCCTCGGCAATTTCACAATTGCCTTTCAAAAGGTCTTCGCGGGTCATTCCGGCCTTACGGGGTGCACCGCCGGAAGATATGATATATTTTGCGTTTGTAAATGCTTCGCGTGCGTCTGTGGTCGCAGTGATCTTCACATCACCGAATCCGCTCTGGCGCATTTCCTCTGCCACACCCTCGGGCGAGAATACATCGTAAAGGCAAATGTCACTTGTCAGACCCATCGTGAGGGCTGTCTGAACCATATTCGAGCCGATCATACCGGCTGCTCCGACGATTGTTAACTTCTCGTTAGTTAAAAAAGCCATATTTGTTTATTATTTTTAGTGTTGAATAATGTTTCTTCTCGGCACGCACAAAATTACAAAAAAAACAATGACGAACTGCTTTTCGCGTGGTTTTTATTTGTTATAAAATCTAAAAGTAATGCGCTTTGCTATCTCGATTTAGCAAAACCGAGTCTGCAAGCGGTTGCCGGCCAAGATTCTGATAAATGTGGGTGGCGTTAAGATTTTATGTTGCGAATCATTTGTCGGCATCGGATTTATTGTTTAATTTAGCGCCGTTAAAACCAAAAATTGATGTATGAAAACGATTCAAGACAGGCTTTCCGAACTCCGCGAAGTAATGCATCGCGAACATCTTGCAGCGTTTATATTCCCCAGTACAGACCCGCATAGCGGCGAATATGTGCCTGACCACTGGATGGGTCGCCGATGGATATCGGGCTTCAACGGCTCGGCGGGCACGGCGGTGGTTACAATGCACAGCGCAGCTCTGTGGACAGACTCGCGTTATTTCATTGCTGCTGCCGATCAGTTGCAAGGTTCTGGCTTTACGTTGATGAAAGAACGGATTGACGGGACGCCGACCATCGCCGAATGGATCGGTCGTGAACTCCAAACGTCTGACCTCACCGAGGTGGGCGTCGACGGCTGGGTGTGCTCCCATTCTTTTGTCGAACAGCTGCGTAGAGATCTGCGCGAGCAAGGCGGAATCACTGTTCGCACCAACTTTGATCCGCTTGAATACATCTGGAAAGACCGTCCTGCGATACCCAAGAATAAAGTGGTTGTTCACCCGATGGAGTTTGCCGGCGAGCGCACTGCATCTAAAATAGAACGTGTGCGCAAGGCTTTGCGTGCGCAACACGCCGACGGAACGCTTGTATCTGCACTCGATGACATTGCTTGGATACTCAATCTCCGCGGTTCAGACGTGCATTGCAATCCCGTGTTCGTAGCTTATCTGCTCATCTCTTCCGCGCAAGTCACGCTCTATATCGACCCCGACAAACTCACGCCCGAGGTCGTTTCCTACCTCAAAGGCGAGGGAGTGGGCATCGATGATTATGTCGACGTGCGGAAAGGGGTGGTCGACTACGACGAATATAATATTCTTTTGGATCCCGACCGGCTCAACGACACGCTCTTTCACGCGCCTCGCGTGAAGCAGATTGTGGCTGCGGCATCGCCCGTTCCTTCGCTGAAAGCCGTGAAGAACGAAGCTGAAATCGCAGGCTTTCATCGTGCGATGCTGCGCGATGGTATTGCGATGGTCAAGTTTCTGCACTGGTTGAAGCCTGCTGTTGAGGCCGGCGGACAGACCGAAATGTCGTTAGACGAGATGTTGACGGGTCTGCGTGCAGAGCAACCTTTATTTAAAGGTATCTCGTTCGACACGATTGTGGGGTATGAACAACACGGCGCTATCGTGCATTATGAGGCTACACCCGAGACCGATGTCGCCGTAGAGCCTCGCGGATTGGTGTTGATAGACAGTGGCGCACAGTATGAAGACGGCACGACCGATATTACCCGCACTATTGCCCTCGGTCCGATTACTGATGAACAGCGCCGAGTTTATACCCTGGTGTTGAAAGGATATATCCGGCTTCAGCGCTGCAAGTTCCCCGCAGGCGCGTCGGGCACGCAGTTAGACATCCTCGCCCGAGAGGCAATGTGGCGTGAGGGGCTCAATTATCTGCACGGAACGGGGCACGGCGTAGGCAGTTATCTCAACGTGCATGAGGGTCCGCACCAGATCAGAATGGAGTGGCGCCCTGCCCCGATTGTGGCCGGAATGACCGTGACCGACGAGCCCGGCATCTATCTCGCAGGCAAGTTTGGCGTGCGAATCGAGAATACGCTGCTCGCTGTTCCATACAAATCGACCGACTTCGGAGAGTTTTTGCAGTTTGAAGCGCTCACGCTTTGTCCCATCGATAAGACTCCGATTATCCGCGAAATGCTGTCAGCCGAGGAGGTAGCGTGGCTCAATGCCTACCATCGAACAGTATATGAGCGTCTTGCTCCGCATCTCGATGCATCCGAAAAAGCGTGGTTAAAGGCAGCTACTGAGGCAATATAAGGTTCTCAGTTACAGGTAGAATGACTACAAAGTGTTTTAAATCTTCTAAGCGGTTGATAAGAAATGGGATGTAAATCTCACTGAAAAGTACATTCGTTTATTGAAATGAAAATCCTGATCAAGTGCTTGTTACAGAGGATGAAGTGATGATGGAGTTTGCCAATAAGATAAAAAAGGTGAGGTAATTTCCATAAAATATTTGCATATTTGCGTAAAATGGCGTATCTTTGCACGTGAAAACTTATTCCTTAGGGTATAAGTCGGGCTTTTAGCTCAGTTGGTTAGAGCAACAGACTCATAATCTGGAGGTCCCAGGTTCAAGCCCTGGATGGCCCACTTCGTATGAAAGAGTTTTACGTGTAAGCGTAAAGCTCTTTCATTTTTTATAATAACCAGTGTTCATTCTCCTTGTCTTTTCTTATGATTTCCTTACCATTATGCATTGAAGTGTGAACAATGCAGTTTATGTTTAATGGAGAAAACTTTTGGATTTCTCATTATTACAGCTTTCCTAACACATCATTTAAGGTCTGATGAAGTCTGAAATCAATGAAAAATCGAGTGGAAATACAATGCCTTTTGACATCTTCAAATGTGTATATAAATAAAACCGACACCCCTTTGCAATGTTGAGGTGTCGGAAAAGACTACTTGAAACCGAATCGACGGTTATCTCAAAGATGCGCTTCAAGATGGGCTTGAACCAACGACCCCCTGATTAACAGTCAGGTGCTCTAACCAACTGAGCTATTGAAGCATTGCGAGTGCAAAAGTACATCATTCTTTTGAAACGGCCAAATAATTTGAAGAAAAATTTCGTTTTATGCCTAAATTGCAATAATTTTCGGGTGGAATGCGCGGATTGTGGCTATTAAATCGTACTTTTGCAACAGACAATGGAACTGAGATGTTCGGTGTCTGGAATTTTAACGAATTTGATATGAAAAAACTGATAGCATCTTTGTGTGAAACGATTAACGGCCTTTCGGGCGATGAAAAACCGTTATTCGCTGTCCGATTAACAGCTTTTTGCAAGGCGTTTAATGGTATGTGTGCAAATAGTTGGATATCAATGAGATGGAAAGTGGCTTTGGCCCTTCTTGCGATAGGTATCCCGTCGGTTGCTCAGAACAAAGATCACAATTTCGATGTAGCTAAGAATCTGGATGTTTTCAATGCCATTTATAAGCAGTTGGATATGATGTATGTCGACACGCTTAACGCCGACGAAGTGATCGGAAATGGCATTAATGCAATGCTGCGGAGCCTCGACCCTTATACGGTTTACTTCCCGGCAGAACAGCAGAAGGAGTTGAAAGAGATCTATACAGGCAAGTTTGCGGGCATCGGAGCACTCATCCGATACTATCCGAAACTGAAATACACCGTCATCGACGAGCCTTATCGCGGTATGCCTGCGGCTGAAGCAGGACTGCGTAAGGGTGATATTATCTTGGGCATCGACGATGTTTCGATGGCGGGTAAGGACTCGAAGTTTGTCAGCGAACATCTGCGTGGTACCCCTGGAACCAGCATTGTCCTGCGAATCAAGCGTTGGTCTACCGGCAAGGAGATGCGCGTCAAGGTCACGCGCCGCATTATCAAGCAACCCGCTTTGCCGTATTACGGGATGCGAAAGGGCGGCGTCGGCTACATCAGTCTGCGTCAGTTTACCGAGGGTTGTGCCAAAGAGATGCGCCGTGCGGTGATGGATCTGAAAGCCAAGGGGATGAAATCGCTCATCTTCGACCTGCGAAACAACGGCGGAGGATCGGAACAAGAGGCTGTGGATATCGTCAATATGTTTGTGCGAAAGGGATTGACGATCGTGTCGAACCGTGGTAAGCTCAAGCGCGCCAACCGCGATTACAAGACCGCAGTGGAGCCAATCGATACGCTGATGCCCATCGTCGTCTTAGTCAACGGCGGCACAGCGAGTGCCGGAGAGATTACGAGCGGCAGCCTGCAAGACCTTGACCGTGCTGTAATTCTCGGTTCCCGCACGTATGGCAAGGGGCTCGTGCAGATGTCGGTAGACCTGCCTTACAACGGGAGTCTGAAACTTACGACTAACAAATACTACATTCCCAGCGGCCGATGTATTCAAGCCATCAACTACAAACACAGTAACGGGGGATACGTTGAGCACGTACCCGACTCGCTGACCAAGGTTTTTCACACGGCCAATGGGCGTGAAGTGCGCGACGGCGGAGGCATTCAGCCCGACGTAGAAATCAAACCCGACTCGCTGCCTAACATCGCTTATTATCTCGAATATGTCGATTCCAATTCGGTGTTGATGAACTATGAGGTGGAGTATATTGCCAAACATCCCGCCATTGCGCCTGCATCCGAATTTGAACTAAGTGATACCGACTATGCCGATTTCAAGCAACGGGTGCTCAAAAGCGGGTTCAGCTATGACCGTGAAAGCGAGAAATACTTGAAGAATCTCGTTAAATTAGCCAAATTCGAGGGCTATTATGATGACGCAAAAGCCGAATTCGAGCAGTTGGAAAAGAAGTTGAGCCACAACGTGGAGAAAGATCTGGACTACAATAAAGCTGTTATCAAACAGCTGATTACCAATGATATCGTTACCGCTTACTACTATCAGAGCGGCGCAATTGAGCACTCTCTGCGGTCGGACAAGCAGATGCAGGCGGCCGAAAAACTGCTCAACACGCCACAGGAATATCGTAAACTGTTGCTACCTAAGAAGAAATGAGACGCCGTGCAGATCATAACATCCACTTGATGTGGCTCATCATGGCTTTGGCTTTCATCGTAATCCTGGCAACGGCGATGCTTTTTTATGCCGTCGTTGCCTAACAATCACAACCTTGAAAATCGATAGTTGTGCGTCTTATCCTATCTGTTTGAGCAGGTAGGCACACTTTTCGGGATTGCCGAGTGTCTTTCCTTGGTCGCAGGAAAGCTTCACGCAGTCGTGCCATTCGCGCTTTTCAGTGATACGTGAACGGGTGAGTTTCACCACGATATTCATCGGATTGCAGTCTTCCACGTCGCAAGTGAGGAACGTACCCATACCATAACTGTCCTGCATTCGCCCTCCGACGTATTGGTGGAGTTGGATGGCGCGGTTGATATTGAGTCCGTTGCTGAACACCACTTGCTTAGTTCTGGGGTCTATTCCCAATGATTTATACTTCTGAATAATCTTCTCGGTCTGCTCTTCTTCTACTCCGCTGTCTACCCGCAGACCTGTAAACATCATTGCCATACGCTTGGACAGATTGCCGAAAAACACCTTGTCGCCGAAACAGTCATAAAGATAGATGCCGTTATCGCCGTCGTATACATCGCTGAATTTGCGCATAACGTTGAAGTTGCATTCAAAAACACCGCTCACATTCTCCTCAAATTCAATGATCTGATGGCTCATCGTGCCGATCGGAATAAGGTCGAACTTCATCGCCAGAAACACATTGCTCGTGCCCGTAAACCGTCCAGTCCAGGGGTGATGACCGTTATCGTCGTCGTAACCACCCTGTTCATAGACCGCTTTCATCGTGCGAACCACCATCTCTTGATGGTCGAAAGAGAGGCGCCTGCGTGTTCCCATATCGCTCAGAATGAGTCCGTTGCTGAATATCTTGCGCGCTTTTGCCTCGGCCCGTAGCTGTTCTCGCTCGGGGTTATAGCGTCGGATATCGCCCCGCAGGTTGTGCATCAGTTCCGAAACGATGGAGAGTATGGGCATCTCCCACATAATTGCAGAGTACCATTTGCCGCGAACGGAGATGTCAAGATGCCCCGTTTCGTCCTGAGAGACGGATACTTCGTGCGGATCGAACCTGTAACCGCGCAGGAAAGTGAAGTACCACTCGGGCAGATAATACATCCGTCGCTTCATAAATGCAATTTCCTCTTCGGTAATCATCACGTGAGGCATCAGCCCGATCTGCTCTTTCACCAATTCGCCGAAACCCTTGGGGTAGATTGTCCCGTTGCGATCGAAGAACGTATATTCCACTTCCGCACGGGGATATGTCTGTAAAACATAGTACTGACAACTGAAAGTATAGGCGTCGTTGTCGGTCAGATGGTTGATAATCTGTCTCATTTCAGTCTTGATTTTGCAGGGATCTGTGTTCCCGTTGCATCGTTTCGGGGGCAAAGATAATGAAAATCCATCGAATAATCTTACCTTCACCGCGTTTTGTTCCATTTGTATCCGTGCAACGGAAAATCCCGACTCACGATGGTGAATCGGGATTTTGAACAGCCGAACGACCGTTGGGTGTTACGCGCCGTGGAATAGATACTCGGCCTGAATATCAGCCGTGAGACGTGTGAAAAGCTCTTCCGTCAAGTCGTCGGTCACTTTCAGCGCACGCAGCAAGAGCTTATCCGAGAAGTCTTGGAGCAGTTCCTGCGCTGCGATGGGGCGTGTTTCGCAGATTTGCAGATAGGCTTCTTCCATCTCGCGTTGGCGTTGTGTCGTCTCGGCTTCAAACTGATCATAGGCCGCGCGGATAACGGGCGCATAGCGATTGTAATTCACCATACCCAAGGCTTGTACCTTGCGGAACTTCCAGTAGGCCGAATCGGCACTCGAAGTCTTGCTTCCCCGCTTGTAAGCCTCAGGCAAAGTGTTGATGCCCTGATAATAAGGCAGGAACACACTGAGTGCTGCCATTCCCATTGCCATATAGTCTACGCGGCCGATTGCTTGTGGAAGATCGGGCCGAACGTGCAGAATGTGGGTCTGGGTAGTGCGGAATATCGACACGGGTCGATAGGGTTCCTGGGGGTTGCAGTGCAGATAAGGGTCGTGTTCCGTATCATTATAATGGAAGCGGAACGCCTTGCGCAGGTCGTCTAAGCTCAGAGGATGGGCCGAAGCGGCATAAACAGGGAACGTGTTCCGTGTCACATCGTTCTTGATCTCGGGGCTGAACATTTGCTGCAATCCCCATACACGTGGGTAGTTATAGGTGGTATCGAGTTCTACGTCGCGGATATACGCCTCGTGGAAATCAAACTTCCCCTTGGCGGGATCATAGAGCTTGTGGGCCGTGGCAAACTCGATCAGATCCTTCGAAGCCAGGAAATTGGCTGTGTCTTGTGGGTTATAGTCGCGGAATCTACTCTGATTTCCCGTCACAAAGTATTTGTCTTCGGGTATGCGACAGGCCAACCAGCGATGTCCGGAGGCCGTTTCGAGATACCATATCTCATCTTGATCCACGAAGCCTATGCCGAAACCTTCGGCTATTCCGTAGCGTTCGATCAGACTGCCGAGCCTTTCCACGCCTTCGCGTGCCGTGCGGATATATGGCGATGTGATGTTGAATACCGAGTTTTCAGCCACTCCGTTCTCCACCAATGGGTCGGCTTCGAGTGCTTTGTCGCTGCTGAAAATACTCTCGGTGGCGCTCATTCCCACGCCTGCCGTATTGAATCCGGCGCTGCCCCAATGGCCAGGCAGATGGCAGGGGGCCAACGCGCTATAACCCAAAGCACGCGAAGGGAGTTCGCAGCGGAACGCACTATCGCGGGCAACAAACTCTTTCGGTCCGTTATCGGTGTCCGAATAGAGTTCCAGATTCTTGGCAAACATCGCGTCCCAGTCTTCGGAACGCGCTACGATCATCGACCCGTCGGCCGTCATTTTGCGGCCTACGATGATGGTTGTACATTCTGATGGAAGTTGCTTTCCCATCAGATTCAATTGTGGTTCTGTGTCTTTTTTCATCATAGCGATACTGATTTTTCTTAGTGATACATTCTTTTCCTGCAAAGATACGTTTTTTTTCAATACGGTATTCTCATAATTTGTAGGTATTTTGAGTTGTTAAAGGCTTCCCGTGTGTATTGTAAATGAAGCACTGAATTATATCGATCAAATCACATTCTTCTCTTGATGGGGGAGGGGATAGCGAGGGACTATTCTTGATAAGCATACGATGAAAGTGTTGTTGTTATCTGATTGAATATCAGATAGATATGATGGGTGTAGCGATTTGCCGTTAAACACCTTGCCGTTAACTGTTAATCGCAAGGTAAAAAGCTGTTAAACGGCGTGTGATTGATGATTAGTTGGAAAGGGTCTCAGCTCTATTTCCTTCTCCGTAGGGAGGGGAAGACGATTTTATTCATTTTATTCGGTGTTTTGTCTGCAATATTGAGGGCTTCTGTCTAATTACAGAGCAATGGACTGACTGGCTTTTACGTGGGTTTGAGAAGGTTATAAGCGCGACGCATCAGAACACGAAATAGAGAGCGGCAGAGAGCCAATGCTCGTCGTGACGGTCGGGAACGGGCGAGAGAATCGGGGCAGATGAAGAGAAACCTATGCGCCCGGTGTAAGACGCAGCGGGGTCGCGCTGTCCGTCGGTAAATACTGCATGAGTCCTTCCATCATCTTTGCGTCTACTGTACCATCGATGACCGGTTTGGCGATGAACCTCGCTTGCACTTTCTCGTCTCCACTTCTACCGGGGTCATTCTTGTCCGAACACGAGTTAAAACTCATCCCGAGCAGCGAGACGAGCATTACGAATAACATTGATTTTTTCATTTGTCCTTAAACCTTTTGATTGTTAATGATTAGCAATAGTGTATAAAGCACCCATCGACGGGCACTCTCGTATGTTGTTTGTAAAGTTAAGACAAGATATCAAATGTGGCAATACCCATTAGTAGTGACTTTTCTCGGTCTTCCGAATAAATGATTAGCTATAAATAATGGAGGCTGGAAAAAAGTGTAGGAAGATTTTGCTTTACAGTCGAAAGTTATTTTGTATATTTGCAGTCGAAATTATTAACAATGCGAGGATGCGGTAACACAAATCTGAAAACCGATGAAGAACGATACGGATATGCGTTGTGTGGCGACATCCCACGACTTAAAGAAAATACGTTATGACACGAAAGAAAAAACTGAGTGAACTCCACGACTATCTGTTTATAGCCTTGGCGATGTTCATCGGAAGTGCAGGCTGGGTGCTGTTTCTGCTTCCTAACCACATCACGCTGGGCGGTTTGCCCGGCATCTCATCCGTACTCTATTGGGGATTAGGCATTCCTGTAACGGTTTCTTACTTGGTAATCAACTTGCTTTTGTTGGGTGCAGCGCTGCGAATATTAGGTTGGCGTTTCTGTATTAAGACCATTTGGGCTGTGCTGACATTCACTTTGGCTACGTCGGTGTTGCAAAATCTCACGGGCGGAACAGGTTTGCTCACCGACCAACCGTTTATGGCGACCGTCATCGGAGGTTGTTTTCTCGGCGTAGGTGTGGGTTTAGGACTGTCGTGCAACGGCAGTACGGGCGGTTCGGATGTAGTTGCAGCGATGATCAATAAATACCACGACATCTCTTTGGGAACCGGAATTCTACTCTGTGATATATTTATCGTCACATCGAGTTATTTGGTCTTGAAAGACTGGAATCAGGTTATCTACGGTTATGTCGTGCTCATTCTTTCGTCCATCTGTGTGGATCACGTAGTTAACCGACTGCGAAGGTCGGTGCAGTTTTTCATTATTTCCGACAAGTATCAGGAGATTTCGCGCGCCATCAACACTACAGCCGACCGTGGTTGCACGATTCTCAACGGCCAAGGTGTATATTCCGGTCGCGAAGTTCGTATGCTTTTCGTGCTGGCTCGGCAGAGTGAGTCGTCCACAATATTCAATCTCATCGACGATATAGACCCCGGTGCCTTTGTTTCTCAGAGTGCCGTAATCGGCGTTTACGGATTAGGCTTTGACAAATTCAGGCGCAGCAAGAAGTCGGTCAAGCAGAAAATGCAGCCCGTTGCCGTACCGGCAGAAGAGTCATAAAGTAAATAAAAAACAGTCTCAAATGTAGGTTATGTGAATGTTTCTTCGTATCTTTGTCCCCCTTTAATTAAGAGATAAGGTATTAGATCACTTTTTGGGATAAGAGATAATGAGACAATTAAAGATTCAGAAAAGTATAACCAATCGCTCGAGCGAGGCTCTTGACAAGTATCTTGTAGAGATCGGGCGCGAGCCTTTGGTTAGTATCGAAGAAGAAATTGAACTGGCTCAGGCCATCCGTAAGGGCGGACCAGAGGGCGAACGGGCCAAAGAGAAACTTGTGAAAGCCAATCTTCGATTTGTGGTTTCTGTTGCCAAGCAGTATCAACATCAAGGACTCTCACTTACAGATCTCATCGATGAAGGCAACATCGGATTGGTGAAAGCTGCTGAGAAATTTGATGAGACACGCGGATTCAAGTTCATTTCTTATGCCGTTTGGTGGATTCGGCAAAGCATTTTGCAGGCTATTGCCGAGCAGAGTCGTATTGTTCGTCTGCCACTCAACCAAGTGGGAGCGCTCTCTAAGATTAATAACGAGATCAGTAAGTTCGAACAAGAGAATATGCGTAAGCCCTCTGTGGCCGAGCTGGCAGCGATAACCAACATCGATGAAGAGAAGATTGAGCAGAGCATTAAGGCCGACAATCACCATATGAGTATCGATGCGCCTTTCCAAGACGATGATGACAATAGTATGGTCGATGTGATGGAATCCGGCGACGACAGCCGGACCGATAGACTGGTCGATTTCGAATCGATGGCGCAAGAGCTCGACAACGTGCTCCGGAAGGTGCTTAAAGAGCGCGAAGTCATTATTCTTCGTGAGTGTTTCGGCATCGGCTGCCACGAGAAAGGACTTGAAGAGATCGGCAGCGAGATGGGACTGACGCGCGAGCGAGTGCGGCAGATTCGTGAAAAAAGCATTCTCAAAGTTCGCGAAAGCGGTTATGCCCACATCTTGATGAAGTATTTGGGATAGGCGTTTCCCGTCGCCGACGGGTACAAGTTGCGCAAGTTTCCCGTTTGTTTGCGGTGAGTTGGAGATTTTCGAAACCATAACAATTAGTAATCGGGAAAAAATCACCTCATATTAAATAGCTATTACATCCCCCTTCCCTCTCTCAAAGGAGAGGTGAGGGGGATAAGATTTTCCCTGGGTAGTCCTGAGAAAGGCTGCCATCCGTATCTTCCAATAAATCAATCATATATAATGCACTTTTCGATTGACAATGAAATGTCCTGTAAGAATGGTTAGACGCAGTTTGAGATGGGCAATGGCGCAACATCGATGGCGTTGAATTGGTGTGTAATCATTTAGGTACGGTTGTCTACTTCGCTCCCAAGGGTTCCCTATTGATAGTGCATCTGCATAGCGGATAATATGATATAGCTCTCCTATATGTATTTGTTTGAAAAGCAATGAGTTATGATTTGCTTTGCAATTAGCCATTAAACGCCTTGCAATCAACAATTAATCGTAGTGCGATTCAGCGTTACTTGCGTCGTGATTAATCATTACTTGCAGATCGATTTATATGTGCTTGATGTACAATGGGTTATGGAAATGTAGTTTGTAGGTCGTAACCTATGTGGTTTTTGGTTGCGAACGAATATATCGATTGGGCTTTACTGGGGGTAGACGGAGACTTTATAAAAATTCGGCCGATTGTTGGTTGTCAACTGTCTATTGCCGAAATGATGTTGTAAATGGTGAATGCTCGGCTTCTGAAACGACCGAACGCTCTTCTTGATGAAAGACGGATGTTGCGTGAATAAAGATCGGGAGCCTACGTGTCGGCCCCTTCGAGCTGTGCTTTCGGCCAATTAACGAGATATAAGTGTTCTGTGGCGCGGGTGAAAGCCGTGTAAAGCCAATGTGCGTAATCAGGCGTCATCATCTCAGATGTGATGTATCCCTGGTCGAGATAAACGTGCGCCCACTGTCCGCCTTGGGCCTTATGACAGGTCACGGCGTAGGCATACTTCACCTGAATAGCGTTGAAAAGGTCGTCCTGTCGCAACTTTTTCAGTCGCTCCTGCTTGGTAGATACATCGTCGTAATCGGCCATTACCTCGTTGAACAGGCGTTCGGTTTGCTCTCGTGTCAGTGCAGGGGCCTCGGATCTGAGCGTGTCCAAGAGCACTGTTGTCTGCATTTCGTAACGGTTGTAATCGGGAAACTGCAATAGCACGTCGGCAAATCGGAATCCGTATGCATCCCGAACGTTGCGTACGCGCTGCACGATGGCCCGGTCGCCATTGGCGATAAAGGCGATGGGCGATTTCTCTTTCTCCGTCCAGTAATAGTTGTTCTTTACCACCATCAGTATATCTCCCGTGGTGATTTCTTCTTCGCGACCCAGCACAGCATTGCGAATGCCGAGGTTGTAAACGTTTGCCCGTTTGTTGCTTCGCGTTATAACGATAGTCTCGTCGATGCCTACCTCTGCATAACTCGAATGAAGTTGTTCGATGAGTTCGTCGCCGGGGACGACGGAGATATCACTGAACAATTTCCCGTCGAGTCGTATTTGCACTTTGAATAACGAAATATCAGAGGCTTGATAGCTCTTCTCTCCTGAGGGAGAAGGATTGGGTGAGAGGTCGTGTCGGGTTGTTACGGTTTGTTTCTTGATGTTATTCGCATTCCGAAGGATGCCGCTTGCTTCGCCTTGCCGCATCACTTGGTTGAGATCTGCCGTATAAATGTACAGTCCGTAGCAGCTCAGCACCTCGTCGCTGAGGGCCGGACTCTCACTTTCTCCTATCGGCGGGAGTTGAGATTTGTCGCCGATGAGCAGCATCCGGCAGTTGTGGCCACCGTAAACAAATTGTACCAGATCGTCTAACAATCGTCCGCTGCCGAATGATGAGTCGCCGAATCTCTCGTTAGCAATCATCGAAGCCTCGTCGATAATGAATAAGGTGTGGGCGAAAAGATTGTCATTCAGGTTGAATTGACCGTCGGTGCCGGTGTAAGCGCGCTGGCGATAGATTCTGTGATGAATGGTGTAGGCCGCCGAGCCACTGTTGACGGAGAAGACTTTGGCCGCTCTTCCCGTAGGTGCCAAGAGCAAAACTTTCTGTCTGAGCATTGTCATCGTACGCACGATGGCACTTGCCAACGATGTCTTTCCTGTTCCGGCACTACCCCGAAGAATCATTGCCGACTGTGGATTGCGGTCTGTCAGAAAAGCAGCAAACGTGTGCAGTGCATTTGTCTGGTCATCGGTGGGCGTAAAACCGAGTTGCTCTCGGATTCGGAAGAGCAGTTCGTCATTTATCATCGGATGTTATCAGAGTTTTTGAATAATGTTCCGTTAATTCAAAACTATTTTGTACTTTTGCATCAAATAGGTCGTACAAAGATAGCAATAAATCCTGAAATGAGCTTTCAAATCAAGCATAATTATCTCCTTGCGATGTGTGTTGCGGCCCTGGTTGCAGTCTGTTTTCTCAGCATCAATGCGCCGATCAGATTCAAACGCGAGCGAGATATACGGGAAGCGGCGGTTAAACAACGACTGATGAAGATTCGAACGGCAGAGGAACGGTATCGGACGGCAACGGGAGTTTATACCGGCGACTTTACCGTACTTGTCCGTTCGGGATGTATTGCAGACTCGCTTACCTTCATCCCTTATGCCGGCGGCAAGCGGTTTAACCTCGCCGCATCTGCCCGAATCACCAAATCGGGACGACAGATTCCGCTGGTGGAGTGTGCCGCGGAGTATACATCTTATCTCAAAGGACTTGATCGGAACGCCGTAGCTGCACTCGTTCAGGAAGCCGTTGCAGCCGGACGATACCCCGGTTTGAAGATAGGCGACATAACAACAAGCAACAATAATGCAGGAAATTGGGAATAACCGAATTATAAAACATCCGCGAATCACGCTGCGAATCACTGAAAACGCGCTGGCATTCGCCGTTATCGACAACACGGTCGACAGTCAAGTGGTGTTCGAACCGTATATCGTTAAGAGCGGAATATCGATAGCTGCCAATCTGCGTGAGGCTTTTAAAACTTCCGATTTGCTGTCGCACAGCACCCCGAGAGCACAGGTTTTGCTCGATATGCCGGTGCTGCTCATACCCTTGGAAGAGTTTGAAGAGGCTACGTGTGCACAGCTTTACCACCACACTTTCAATGGATTCGGAGGCGATATAATCCTGAGCAACGTCCTTGCAAACCTCAATGCCGTGGCCGTTTTCCCTATAAATAAAGACCTGAAACTCGTCATCGACGATCATTTCAGCGATGTGCGGTTCGTCTCTTTGATGCAACCGGTATGGTCGTATCTGCATCGTCGCAGTTTCACAGGCATACGAAAAAAACTCTTCGGGTATTTCCACGGTGGGAAATTGGATATTTGCAGCTTCGACAAGAAACGGTTTCGCTTCTGCAATTGCTTCTCGGCACCGCATTCGCGAGATGCTGTTTACTTCTTGCTCTATGTCTGGCAACAGCTCGCCTTAGACCCGAAGCGCGATGAACTGCACATTGCCGGCGATATCCCCGACCGCGAATGGCTCACCGAAGCACTGCGACATTATTTACAAAACGCCTATGTCATCAACCCGACGGCTGACTTCAACCGTGCTCCGGTGACGCAAATCAAAGGAATGCCGTTAGATTTAATGACGCTGTTTATCAAAGGACGATGAGGATAATAACCGGAATTTACAAGGGCAGACACTTCGATATCCCCCGTAACTTCAAGGCTCGGCCCACCACAGACTTTGCCAAAGAGAACATCTTTAATGTGCTCACACGTTATGTCGACTTTGAAAATGCCGTGGCACTTGACCTTTTTGCGGGTACGGGCAGCATCTCATTGGAACTCCTTTCACGCGGATGCACCTCTGTTGTCAGCGTAGAAGCCGACCGAGAGCACGCCAATTTCATCCGTCAATGTATGAAAAAGCTCGATACTGAGCATAATATTCTTATCCGCGGCGACGTATTCCGATTCCTGAAAACGTGTCATCAGCAGTTTGATTTCATTTTTGCCGATCCGCCGTATGCTCTCCCCGAGCTATCGACAATTCCCCGTTTGATTTTTCAATACGACTTATTAAAGCCCGACGGCGTCTTCGTTTTTGAACACGGAAAGCACAACGACTTCGCTGATCAGCCTCATTTTGCTGAGCATCGCAGTTATGGTAGCGTGAATTTCAGTATCTTTCAGAAGCTGGGCTGAGATTCTCTTACAGTAGCGGTGACAGCAAACGGATGATAGATTCCCATAAACGCTTGAAGAACGGACGGTGAACGATATCGGTTACTTGATCGATCGGCAAGCAGTCTTGTAAGTCTTTGAAGAATATTTCTTTCATTCTGAGGGCCATCTCCGTATCGTAAAAGAAGATGTTCGACTCAAAGTTATTCTCGAAACTGCGGAAATCAACGTTCGTTGAGCCGCAAGTGGCGAGACTGTCATCGCTGACCAAGAGTTTGGAATGATTGAATCCCGTCTTATAAAGGAATATTTTCACGCCTGAGCTCACTGTTTCCAATACATAAGAACGGCTGGCCCACTCTACGATTCGGGCATCGCAGTGCAACGGAATCATCAGTCTGACATCTACACCGGCCAAAGCTGCCGTGCGCATTGCAAATAAAACGGGTTCTGTGGGGAGGAAATACGGCGACTCCATATAGACATATCGGCGGGCGGAAAGCAATATTCGGACATAGCCTTGCATAATGTCCGGCCAGGGAGAAATAGGACTGCTCGTTACCACTTGTGCAATACAGTCGTTCGTAATGCGGCCATCGGATTCGGGATAATAGGCTCGGCCTGATACCAATGTGCGGTCTACGAAATACCAGTCTATGAGAAATGCTCGCTGGATTCCGTAGACGGCACCACCGACGACCTGTATATGCGTGTCGCGCCACGGTCTTTTGTTCGTTCCTTTCACGTATCTCAGCGCTATATTCATACCCCCGATGAAGCCGATGCGCCCATCCACTACACACAACTTACGGTGATTGCGATAGTTCATTTTGCTGGTGAAAGCAGGGAAACGTACCGGCATAAAAGCGTGAACATCTATTCCGCCGTCTCGCATACGCTCAAAGAAAGCGCTGCTTACCCGCCAACAGCCCACGTCGTCGTAAATGAAACGCACCTCTATGCCCTCGCGAGCCTTGTCGATAAGGGCATCTGCGATGAGATTTCCTAATGGGTCGTTTTCTATGATATAAGTGTCGAGATGAATATGATGCCTTGCCCGACCGATGACCGACAGCAAGGCGAAGAAGAATTCATATCCGTCGGTATGGATTTCTACCTCATTATTCTTGAAAGGGAGTGCCAAACTCTGATTCGTAAACAATCGAATCAAGGCGCGATGCTGCTCGGGGATGTGAAGGTTTTGCTGTTCGGCAAACTCCAGCATCGAACGTTTGGAGAGCATATCAAGACTCCGTTGACTGATGAGTCGTTCCTTCCGGGTATTCTGTCCGAAGAAAAAATAAAGCACGATACCTGCTACCGGAATAAATGAAAGTACTAAAAGCCAAGCCATTGTCTTGACTGGTTGCCGGTCGTCCATCAGTACGGCGACCATCGTTCCGACCACAATGGCCGTATAAGCGATGATAAGTGCCCAGTATATGTAGACCAATGACTCCACGAACGATGGGATTAAGGATTAGCGTTACGATCTTTCAGTTTCCGAATATAGGCCAGTTCGCTGATCGCGAAATCGCTGTTCTCAGGTTCGTCGAGCATTTTTTTCAACAGTTTCTCTGCCTCGTCGTAGCGTTCGAGATCAATGTAGACATAGGCTTTACGGCGTTTCAGGAAGTTGACAAAGCCTATCATATGTTCCTGTGGACTGTCTTCGTCATCATCGATGGCTTGTGCATTCTCCAATTCTGTCAACAGACCGTTTATCACGTCGATAGCCCTGAAATCGTGGCTGTTAACTAAAATGTTGATATATTCTTCCGTATAAGTAACCCGTCGTAACGGGATAGTCATTTCAAGGTAGTAATATGCTTGTTTATAAAGTCGTAATTCACTGTAACAGAAGCCTATGAAGTAACACACGCTGAAAAACTTTTCCTGTGCTGATGGCCCCATTTTGTGGTATTGGCGATGCAGAACGATGAAAGCATTCTCCAAATGTTGCAGAGCTTCCAAGTAACGTTTCTGACCGAATAGCATCCTGCCGCGGTAGAGATTATATCCCGTTTTCGGGTCCATACACTCGCTGATGAGTCGCTGTTCATCGTTCAGTTCGTCTTCTTTGTTCTGCTTTGCTTTCTCCAAAGCTTCTTTCCACATATACCGGAACTCGCTCAACCGCTGTTCGGGCGTGCTGAGGTCATAAGCCACCAATACGCTCCACGCTTCCGGCCGGTGTTCTGCTGATACCGCAGTGACGGTCTTTCCCAAAGAAAGCGGCACCAGCGTCACAGTCAGACGATAATAAAGCGAAGCATCAGTACCTCGTTCTTGTCGGATATCAATTATGAGGTGTCGTCTGTGTTCGGGCTTTCGGGCATCGTAAAAGTCTAATCCTATTGTTGCCTCATTGCGAACGAAACGACCTTCGGCAATCAGGGCGTCTGCCAAATCATAATCTAAGCTCTTTTCCTTGTCTATTTCCGACACACCATCGCGAGCCTTCAACGTCATTCGGACAGGCGACACGCTGTCCGTTTCCAGTAACGTACGGAGCAATCTACCGATGCTCATCGGCTGATCTGCATTCTGTCGCCAGTCTTCCTGTCCCATCTGGTGCAGCATTTCCTGTTCTCTGAGTAGATAAAGTTCGCGATTGAAAAGAGCATTATCCGTTTCTGCATCCGTCAAAGCTACTTGCGTGCTGTCTTTGATAGCCTCGCCGAAGTGTTTGACAAAAGCATTCTGCCACGCGAAAATATCCGACATCGTGTGTCGAAGCATTTCTGTAGCGTAGTTTTCAGTCACCATCAGTCCTGCGATAAGGTGCACATCCACGATGCTTTGTTCCGAGTTGATGGTATAAACCATCCGAAGGCTTTCTGCATTGATGTTGCATTGATTGCAAAGCGTACGCACCAGCGCAATGTTTTCTATCGGGGTCTCGAAAAAGAAGAGATAAGACAGTTGCACATAAGGATCTTTCTCTTTGATGCGAATACGGAAATGTCCGCTCTGAAAGTCGTATTTACCGATGAGGTCTGCATCGTCTTTTCCCCATTCCAAAGTACAGTTAAGTGCTTTCAGAGCTTTTGTCACAACGGCTTTGTTTTCCTTTTGCGACATTTTTATGGTTTCCTTGCCTCGCATCCACTGTCTGACTCTATCACGAAAGAAAGGTACCCGTAGGGCGATTGCCATCAAGGCAATCAGCAAAACCCATCCCAGCAATCGGTCGAAGAACAGGAAATTCATATTTGTCAATATTATTGTCATACGCCATTCATCATAGAAGATTCTATGCAAAGATAGCGATTAAAAATGAGATATAAGTAAGAAAGCAACAGAAATCTTATTTGTTATTACGGCAATATATCCTATTTATCTCAAATACGATCGTCTAATCTCCGGCAAAGAAAATCTTCTGCCAAAATGTCAAGATGGAAGTAATTAGCCGAATAGAATAAAGAGAAGGAAAAAATTACCTTTTTTTGAGAACAAAATAGAATAATCCGCCGGTGAGCAGTCCTGCAACGGCGTCGATGGCATAGTGGGCGCGGATATAGACGGTGGCGAAACACATCAGAATAAAGAATGGAAGCATTGTGAAAAACAAGGCTTTGCATCGGCTATGCCACGCTAACAACAGTAAAACTGTCGTGATTCCGACGTGGCTGCTGGGGAAAGCTGCTGTGGGACGCTCGCCTGCTTGATGAGCGTTTTCAACCAAATGATAGAAAAATCCGCTGCTGTAACCGGGGCAGGCAAGCCGCTCTTGATGCGTGTTGAAATAGTCGTGCACATTCGGAAAGATGCCGTTTGCTACGTGGTCGAGGCCAATTGCACCATAATAATATTGCGGACCGGTAACCGGAACAAGCACAAAGATGACGTAATAAAGGAAAAACGACCCCATAATGACAAACGAGGCACGTTCGAACTCATCGTATCTGAATGCTGCATAAAAACCTGCCGTGAGGGCGATGAGCGGGTAATAAGAAGCGTAGCCCATAGCCATCAGCTCGCTGAAAAAGGCATTCGGAACGGCTTTACAGAACGTATAAGCTGGCTGGAAACCGAACAACTGCTGCTCCCAAGTAGCAAACAGGTGGTCTTGATTGGGAAAAATACGATTCAACTCATAGGTGTCGGGATACCACCAAGCCAGCAATGCCAACTGTGCCGCTACCCGCGCAATGAGCGTCAGACGGCAGGGAAGTAGCCGATAAGCGCCCCACAACATCGCCGTCATTGCTATGATGCGTACTCGCCCCCATATCATTGCATTGGGATGCTGCAATTTTGTGTAGGTGAAAAAAATCAAAACGAATGTCAAGAGCATATAGACGAGCATTGCCCATTCTAATGCCAAGAGGCCGCGACGCGGCTGTCGGTCGATTGTAAGCAAGTTTTTGATGAAGCGCAACATCTTATAACCACTTATGATCCTGATACCATCGGGCCGTAATCTGCACGCCGCGGGCTAAATCATAACGTGCGTGGTAACCCAGTTCGTCCATTGCCGGTTCGATGTCGCAACGCCAATTGCGTTGTTTCAGAATGTTATACTTGTCGTTGTTAAGAGCTGAAACCTTGCCCGTATAGTGTGCAATGTGTTCGCCGAAGAATGTAACTGCGCGCAGCACCCATATCGGTGCCTTGATGCGAATACGCCAAGGACGTCCCAACTCTTCGTGAATACGGTCGCTAAATGTGCTTGACTGATAGACATTTCCGTCGCTCAGGAAATATTTCCGACCGCTCATTCCGTGGTCGAAAGCCAGAAACACAGCCTGCACCACGTCTTCTACATAAACGAAAGTAATGTCTTGGCGCTTAAATCCCACCGAGAAATCCACGTGGTCGCGTATGCTTTTGAACATCAGGAAATAGTCTTTCTCACGCGGTCCATACACGCCCGTGGGACGGAGAACGATGTAAGGAAAATTGTTTCCGATGCTGTCGAGATAGCGTTCAGCCTCGAGTTTGCTCCGTCCGTATGCCGTATTGGGCTTTGGGCAGTCGTTCTCGGAAATCTCCTGATAGGGTTTTTGTTCGTGAATGGCACCGAAAACGCTCAACGAACTCAGATAAACAAAGCGCCGAATAGGCATTTGCAGCGCGAGAATTGCATTGACAAGATGTTTCGTCCCGTCGGTATTCACGCGGTAAAAATCGTCTGTCCGCAGACATTTCGTTACGCCGGCAGCGTGTACGATATAGTCGAATGTATGGTTGGCGAGCTGTTGCCGGAGCGTGTCTTCCGACGAAAGGTCAAGCTCGATGAAGTGAATGCGACTGTCGGTGAGGTATTCCCGCGAACTGCTCGGTCGCACTGCGGCCCACACCTCCATCTCTCTGCGCAGGGCTTCGGCCACGACAAAGCTGCCGATAAAACCGCTGGCGCCTGTTACTAATACTTTCATTATCTTTGTCAAATCGGGTACAAAGATAGTAAAAAAATAATTGATAATCGGCAAAAGACAAGATGAAAAGATGAAAGAGTGGAGAGATTGAAACGTGGACAAAGATCAGACTGCTGTCGATTGCGATTCAAACAGAAAGTACAGAGAACAGAATATAATGAGTTTTGTATGTACTTGATTTTAAATGACATACAAATTTCATCTTAATTTCTCGTTAAATACCTACCGAAGAGCGGTTAAACGCGCACTGTTTAACTGCTTTTCGCAGTGTAATTGATAGTTAGTTGCAAAGCGATTGACCGTTAATTGTAACGCACTCTTTATCTATCTGAAAATTAAGAAATACGAACAAATTATACTTTTCGATCTTTTTGCCTTTACATTTCTTCCGCTATCTTTTGGGAGTTCAGAGTATTCCGTTAACCTTGCGACGAGGGTCTAATGAAAGAAAAGAATAATACCGAAGTGGTAATGATATTTATCAACAACAAAATAATAAACTACTAAAATGTAAGCACTATGAAAAGAAAGTATTTTCTGAATGCTTTCTTTTTGACTTTGCCCCTTTCCATATGTCCTGTTGTGGCACAGCAGGCCGAAGCCGAGATGTTGTCGGCCGCACAAGTGGTGGCTAACAAGCTCAGGGGAAGAGTGAATGAGGGCCACAATGGAGAACTTCTCGTCGGAGCGTATATCACAGTATTTTGTCTGTCTCACTACTCATTGCATTTGACTTTATGCTCAATCTTTTCTTCCGTGGAGAGAGAAATGAGATTTGATATAATATGATCTATTTTTAATTTACACTCTTTTATTCTTTTGTCAATACTCTATTAACCGTTATTAATTGTCAATTGTAATTTATACATTGCTTGTTTTCAATTATTTTTTGTAGTTTTGCACCAATAAAAATCTGTCGAATGATTGGCGAACAACTGCTGCACTATTGCTGGAAACATAAACTTTTCCCGTTGAAAGAGTTAGAGACGACCGACGGACAGCCCGTGGAAGTCATCGACACCGGGCTTCATAACACTAATGCCGGGCCCGATTTTTTCAATGCCAAGGTAAAAATCGGCGACACGTTATGGGCGGGAAATGTTGAGATTCACCGTCGTTCGGCCGATTGGTATGTGCATCGGCACGAGCAGGACGCACATTACGACAATGTGATTTTGCATATTGCAGCAGTCATCGACACAGAAATCAAGACGCGGAACGGGCAATTCGTTCCTCAGATGCAGATGGATGTACCTGCGGATGTGGCCCAACACTATGGCGAATTGCTCACAACAGACGCCTATCCGCCGTGTTATAAGATTATCCCGGGTCTCTCGCAGCTTACGATTCACAGCTGGATGAGTGCGTTACAGACCGAACGGTTGGAGCAGAAAATGCAGGCTATCGGCGAACGCGCGGACCGTTGCAATGGCTCTTGGGCAGATGTATACTTTCAAACGTTGGCGCGCAACTACGGGTTCGGTGTCAACGGCGATGCTTTTGAAACGTGGGCTCGGCACGTGCCGCTTCATATTGCATCGCATCATCGGGATAGTCTCTTCCAGATCGAAGCCCTATTCTTAGGTCAGGCAGGGTTGCTCGACCCGAATTCTGTTCCGGAACGCAACCGGGAAGCGGCTTTGAAAGATGCTTACTTCAACCGACTGCGCACCGAATATCAATATCTTGCGCATAAGTTCGGAATCAGATCGATGGCTGCCGAGCAGTGGAAGTTCTTGCGATTGAGACCGCAGAACTTTCCGCATATCCGCATAGCACAACTTGCTCGATTGTATTGCTCGCGCCGGGCAGGACTGAGTGAGTTGTTAGAATGCACTACGGTGGAACAAATAGAGACATTGTTTGATACGGCTGTCACGCCCTATTGGGAGACACATTACGGTTTCGGACCGGCTGGCGAACGGCGAGAAAAACGCTTATCGCAGGCTTCACGTCGGCTGCTTATCATCAACACGGTGGTGCCGATGCTGTTCGCTTACGGACGATATAAGTCATCTGAGGCACTGTGCGACCGCGCTCTTGCATTCTGGGAACAGCTTCCCGCCGAGAATAATCACATCGTACGGATGTGGCGTGACTGCGGATTGACGGTCGGAACGGCTGCCGACAGTCAGGCACTGATTCAACTCAAGCGTGCGTATTGTGACCGGAAAGATTGTCTCAGGTGCCGAATCGGATTTGAATACCTGTGTAGGAAAAGTAGAAAAGTGAAAGGGTGAAAAGGTGAAAAAGATTGGGCGGACAAATAAAATGCCACAAATGGGAAGATGATCTGTAACTCGCTGAGAATTAATGATATGCTGTTCGCTTTGCGAAAGATGCCTTTTCGGGTCGTAATCAGATGCTTTTTGCACGATGACTAACCGTTAAATGCACGGCGATTAACCATTCATTGCAAGGCAAGAAAGCATTAATCGGAGTTGGTTTTGTATGTGGTTGATAATCAGTGTGTTGTTGGTCCATCTGCCGATAGTGGATAAGTGGGCTTAAATGCTCATAAAGCCGATTCCCAACAATAGACTCGTAAACTCATAAACTTATAAAACTCATAAACAGAACAATGAATAAATAAACTCATAAACTTATAAACTTACAAACTGAAATATGAACTATATCTTTGAAACGACAATGGAAGTACGCGACTATGAGTGCGACATCCAAGGCATAGTAAACAACGCCAACTATCTGCATTACATCGAACATACCCGCCATTTGTTTTTACAGAAAACGGGATTAAGTTTTGCCGACCTCCACGAACAAGGCACAGATGCCGTTGTGGCACGTATGAATCTGCAATTCAAAACGCCTTTGCGTTGCGACGATTATTTCGTTTCGCGACTCGGATTGCATAAAGAGGGTCTGCGATATGTTTTTCATCAAGACATCTTTCGTGCTTCGGATAATCGCCTTTGCTTTCGAGCCACGGCAGAATTGGTGTGCATCATCAACGGCCGTTTGGGTAACAGCGAAGAGATAGACAAGGCTTTCGCCCCGTTCTTGGCTGAAAATTAAGAATTAAGAATCGGCAGTTGAGAATGAATTTATCATCTCTCATCATCCATTCTTTATCTTAACGGCTTTTACTCCTCTTTCGGAGAGGATGAAAGAGGGCTCTCTCAAACTTTGACTGCAATGGAGGCACAGGAGATTCTCAACACGATTGCGCTGACGCGAATCAATTATTTCAACCTTACGGGGCTTTTGGAGCTCTATCGTCGATGTGGTTCGGCCACGGCAGTTATCGAACATCGTCGTGAGATTCGCGACATCCTGCCTGACGCTTCACCGCGATTGATAGAGGCTTTTCGTGATATCAGCGAACCGATGCGTCGTGCCGAGGCTGAATATCGATATGATATCGACCACGGCATAGAGCCTCTTTGTATGGTCGACGACCGTTATCCGCAACGTCTCCGTGAGTGTGTCGATGCGCCATTGGTATTGTTTTACAAGGGTACTGCGGACCTCAACCAGGCTCATATCATCAATATCGTAGGTACAAGACACTGTACTCGGTATGGGCAGGACCTTATTCGCCGGTTCGTTTCAGAGCTTCGGCAATGCTGCCCGCACGTCCTCATCGTCAGCGGATTGGCTTACGGCATCGACATTTGTGCCCATCGCAATGCGCTGCAGTGCGGATTCGAAACAGTGGCTGTGCTTGCCCACGGCCTGGATTACCTTTATCCGCCGCGCCACAAGCCCACGGCCGATGCTATGTTACAGCAAGGCGGACTGCTGACGGAGTTTCTTACGGGAACGAATGCAGATAAAGTGAATTTTGTCAGGCGTAATCGCATTGTTGCCGGACTGTCGGATGCGTGTCTGTTGGTGGAGAGTGCGGCCCACGGCGGCGGTTTAATTACGGCCCGATTGGCTCGCGATTACAATCGGGATGTGTTTGCTTTCCCCGGCAGTGTGGGCTTACCGTATAGCGAAGGGTGCAATAATCTGATTCGAGACAATGCTGCCGGGCTTATTACCGGGGCTTCCGACTTTGTGAAAGCGATGGGGTGGGAGGACGAACGTCAGCTCCGCACGGCTCAACAACAGGGTATCGAGCGTCAGCTCTTTCCCGACTTGACGGCCGATGAGCAGTTGGTCGTTACGCAGTTGCAGCACACCAATGATCTGCAAATCAACATTCTTACTGTCCGTTCAGGGCTGCCCGTAAGTCGGCTCACAGCTCTGCTGTTCTCGCTTGAAATGAAAGGTGTGGTCAAAACGCTGGCGGGCGGTGTCTGTCATCTGCTCGCTTAACTTCCGGATTCGAGCAATCGGGCAATCTCTTCGAGGCTGTCGGCCGTACAAATATGCCGATGTATGTCGCCGCGAATCATCCCTTTATTTGTCAAGTCGTTGAGAACGGCGATGAGAGAATCCCAAAATCCATTCATATTATAGAGTATCACGCGTTTGCAGTGATACCCGATTGAGGCTGAAGCTGCTACTGTAAACACTTCGTCAAGTGTTCCGATACCGCCCGGAAGCGCAATGAAGACATCGCTGCGGGCCATCATCAGCGCTTTACGATCATTGAGATCGTCGCACGGGATGTGCACATCCATATCGTCGAAAGCCCGCCCGTGTCGCTCGACGAGCATCGGAACGATACCCACGGTGCGGCCTCCCGCCTCCTTGGCAGCACGCGCCACGCACTCCATTAGCCCGACATTACACCCGCCGAACACGATAGTGTGCCCCTGACGAGCGCACCATCGCCCGAGTTCTGCCGTCAAATCAAAATACGTTCGGTCAATATTGTCATTAGCAGAACAGAAAATTCCTATTGTCATTTGCTTGTTGCTTGTTGATTGATTTCAATTGGTCTGGCCCCCCTTTTTATTGGGTGAGATGTTGATTTACCATAAAATATGCGGGGAATAAATTGGTTTTTCTCCGCAAACGGTGCGGTAAATATACCCAATTTATTTCATTTCGTCTGTCATTCGATGATTCCTTTTTGTATAAAAAAATATAAATCGGGAACGGAATGGCAATAAACCCGTCAATCTTCACTACCTTTGCGGAGTTCAAACATCGATGTTGTCTGTTATGGCTTGGGGACAACGAATGGGTGAACAAGTAGTAACAGATAATAGAAAGATTTGAAAACATTTGAAGAATTGGGCGTAAACGAAGAGATTCGGCGCGCTATCGCAGAGCTCGGATTTGAAAATCCGATGCCTGTTCAAGAAGAAGTGATTCCTTATTTGCTGGGAAATGGAAATGATGTAATAGCTCTCGCACAGACGGGTACGGGTAAAACGGCCGCCTATGGCATACCGGTGTTGCAGAAGATTGATGCTTCTCGTAAGGAGACACAGGCCTTGATTCTGAGTCCGACGCGTGAGTTGTGCCTCCAAATAACTGACGATCTCAATGATTTTGCTAAGTATATAGGCGGCCTGCACGTAGCTGCCGTCTATGGAGGAGCGTCTATCGAGACGCAGATTCGCACCTTGCGCCACGGCGTTCAGGTGATTGTGGCTACGCCGGGACGGCTCATCGACTTGATGAAACGCGGCGTAGCAAAGTTAGATTCGGTGAACAACGTGGTGTTGGATGAGGCCGATGAGATGCTCAATATGGGTTTTTCGGACAGTATCAACGAGATTTTCGAGGGGCTTCCGGCTGCTCGCAACACCCTGCTTTTCTCTGCAACGATGAGTCGGGAGATAGAAAAGATTGCCAAAAGTTACCTCAATGATTATCAGGAAATCGTCGTAGGAAGTCGTAACGAGGGTGCAGAGAAGGTCAATCACATATACTATCTCGTGAATGCAAGGGATAAATACCTGGCTCTGAAACGTATTGTCGACTATTATCCACGTATCTTTGCCATCATCTTTTGCCGCACAAAGGTGGAGACCCAAGAGATTGCTGACAAGCTGATAAGGGATGGTTACAATGCCGAAGCATTGCACGGAGACCTCAGTCAGCAGCAACGCGACCTCACGATGCAGAAGTTTCGGAAGCATCTCACGCAGTTTCTCGTGGCAACCGATGTGGCAGCGCGAGGCTTAGACGTTGAAGACTTGACGCACGTTATCAACTATGGTCTGCCCGATGATATCGAAAGTTATACCCATCGCAGCGGACGCACAGGCCGGGCAGGCAAAAAAGGCACATCGATTTCTATTATTCACACGCGTGAAAAGTCGAAAGTCAAGGCTATTGAGAAGACAATCGGCAAGGAATTTGTTGACGGAACGTTGCCCACGGCACAGGAAATCTGCACCAAACAGCTGTATAAGGTGATGGACGAAATACTCAAAGTGGATGTGAATGAAGATGAAATAGCTCCGTTTATGGCTGAGATTACGCGACATTTTGAGTATGTAGACAAAGAGGATATCATCAAAAAGATTGTCAGTATGACGTTCGGCCGCTTCTTGGAGTATTATGCCAACGCGCCCGAAATTGAGAAACCGACCGGTAGGCGGGGTGAAAATACACGTGACAGAGGTGCTCGCGGCGAGCGGAAAAGCCGTGGAGAGCGAGGTGCTCGGCGCTCACATATGCCAGAAGCGGGCTTCCGTAGGCTTTTTATCAACCTCGGAAAGAACGACGGTTTTTATCCCGGCGAGGTGATGCAGTTTGTCAATAAGAATGTGAAAGGGCGTCAGGAGATCGGCCAAATCGATCTTTTGAGCAAGATTTCTTATATTGAAGTGCCCGAGAACGATGCCGATCGGGTGATGGATGCACTCAACGGAGCCCGTTATAAGGGGCGGGAAGTGCGCTGTAATGATGCCGATGAGGGCGGAAAAGGTCGTGAGTCGCGCCCGAGTAGAAGTGAACGGCGGACTAAGAAACACGGATCCGAGAGCGAACGTAAGTCGCGCAAAGGCGCGAAGAAAGCTGCTGCCACCCAGGAAACAGGTGATTGGCGCCAATTCTTTGTACATAACGACGTGAAATTAAAGGGTGAAGAGCCTGACTTTTCAGAAGAAGGATGGGCTCGGCGACGACCTAAAACGAAATAATTGATATGTCTCTTGTGGCAATTCAATATTTACAAGTTTATAAACTAACAACAAAACAATGAAAAAATTATTATTAGGTGTTGTCCTGTTAGCCGTTGCGCAGACAGGGATTGCAGCCGACGGAAAGCTGCATATCAAAGGAAAGATGACGGGATTAGGTGATTCTGTCGTGGTGGGAGTAATAGACTATGTTGCTCAGAATTATGTATATAGAGACACGGTGCCCGTGAAAGGTTGCGAGTTCGATTTCTATGTGCCTCTCAAAAAGGTGGCGCCCGTGCAGTGTATTGGTCTTTCGGCCTTGCGCGAAAACCGTCAGGCAGGCTTCACTGTGGTCGGAGTGCCGGGCGAGGAAGTTGTTGTCAGCGGAGAAGCAACAGACCGTTATGACATCAACGGTTCTCGTTTCTATCAGCAATATCACGAAGCCGACGTGTTGGTAGAGCCTGTTTTGAAAGAGATCAACGAACTGATGACCGAGTGCCGGGCCCGAATGAAAAAAGGAGTAAGCCGTGATTCTGTTGCCGCTTACTATGACAGTAAAGCGCCGGGACTGCAAACCAAGTTGGAGCAGACTATTTTCGGTTTTGCCAAAGCACACCCGACGTATGAGGCTTCGGCCGCTCTGGTCTCTCATTTAGAGGGCGAACAGATGCAGAAATTGGTTGAACTGTTGGCTCCCGAGGTGCGAGACAGTCGGATGAAAGACTATTATTCTGTCTTTATCGACAGCTATTTAGCACAGAAAGAATCGAAAGAGCGTGCCCAAAAGGTGCAGGCTGCCGGTACGGAAGCACCCGACTTTACACTCAATGACATTGCAGGCAAGCCGCTGAAACTGTCGAGTCTGCGTGGGAAGTACGTCGTTCTCGATTTCTGGGGGTCGTGGTGCGGTTGGTGTATCAAGGGTTTTCCGAAGATGAAAGAGTATTATGCCAAGTACAAAGGCAAGTTCCAAATCTTGGGAATAGACTGCAACGATTCCCAAGAACGATGGAAAGACGCAGTGAAGAAGCACCAATTGCCGTGGCTTCACGTATATAACGGCAAGGCAGAAGCCGATGCCGTCAAGCTCTATGCTATCCAGGGGTACCCCACAAAGATTATTGTCGACCCGCAAGGAAAGGTTGCCAAGACTTTCGTTGGTGAAGACCCCGCATTCTATACGTATCTCGATGGCCTGTTCAAGAAATAAAACGGATGGGTGAGAATGTACAAGTAATTTGGTAGATACATCGAATCGGCGGCTTATCGGAGATATATTCTTTCTCCCGATAAGCCGCCGATTCGATGTATTGGATATGCACTTCCCGCACATTTCGTACGAGAAGTGCAGCTGTTTATTGGTGTAACAGTTTCTTGGAAAGTTTTTCCAGCATATCGCGTGTCATCGCATCAAGGTCGTATTGAGGCTTCCAGTCCCACTCATTACGGGCACACGAGTCGTCCATTTGGTCGGGCCAGCTCTCTGCAATCTGCTCTTTCAACGGGTCTACGTCATAAACCATCTCAAAAGTCGGTTTGTATTTGCGAATCGCTTGATACAGTGTGTCAGGATCAAAACTCATCGATGCGATATTGAATCCGTTGTGATGGATAAGTCGTTGCGGGTCGGCTTCCATCAGACTGATGGCTGCATTAAGGGCATCGGGCATATACATCATATCCATTTTAGTGCCTTTACGGATGGGGCAAGTAAACTTTTCGCCCCTCACGGCATAGTAATAGATGTCCACGGCATAATCGGTCGTGCCGCCGCCCGGTGGTGTTAAGTAAGAGATAATGCCCGGAAAACGTACCGAGCGAGTGTCAACGCCGTACTTCTTTTGATAATAATCGCTCAGCAACTCTGTCGTAACTTTCGATACGCCGTAGATTGTTGCAGGTCGCTGAATGGTGTCTTGCGGTGTCATCTGGTGCGGGGTGTCGGGGCCGAACGAGCCTATCGAACTCGGTGTAAATACTGCACAGCCGTTCTCTCGGGCCACTTCAAGGATGTTCCACAGGCCGTCGATGCCGATTTTCCACGCCAAACGCGGCTTGGATTCAGCTACAACAGATAGCAGTGCAGCCAAGTTGTAGATAGTGTCGATATTATATTGCTTCACAATCTCGGTAATTCCCGCACCGTCTGTCACGTCAGCGATAGCCGACGGACCGCCTTCTTTCAACTCGCCTGTGGGCTCTGCACCTGTAATGTAACCTGCGATGACATTCTGATTGCCATAACGCGCCCTCAATTCTCTGGTCAGTTCCGAACCGATTTGTCCCGTAGAACCGATTACTAAGATTCTTTTCATCTTATTTTAATATGTTTTTGTTTTTCACGTACAAAGTAAATGCTTTCCCGATTAACTTGTGCACGAGAAGTGTTAAATATGTTAAAATATAACGATTTGACGGAAAAAAGATATTGACAGGCCGCAGATTGTCGGAAATATTGTCTTACTTTGCGGTAACAAATCTAAAAAATCGAACCTTATGTATGGGAAAATGAAAGACCATCTCAGCAAGACTTTGGCTGAGATTCGTGATGCCGGACTTTACAAAGAAGAACGAATCATCGAGAGTGCACAGCAAGCTGCCATCACTGTTAAAGGCGAAGAGGTGCTCAACTTCTGTGCAAACAATTATTTGGGACTGTCCAATCATCCGCGACTCATCGATGGTGCCAAGGCAATGATGGACAAACGAGGATTCGGAATGTCGTCGGTACGCTTCATTTGTGGTACGCAAGACGCCCATAAAGAGCTTGAAGCGGCTATCTCCGACTACTTCAAAACGGAAGATACCATTCTTTACGCAGCATGTTTCGATGCCAACGGCGGTGTGTTTGAACCCTTGTTCACCGACGAAGACGCTATTATCAGCGACTCGCTCAATCACGCTTCTATCATCGACGGCGTGCGTTTGTGCAAAGCCAAACGCTATCGCTATCAGAATGCAGATATGAACGATCTGGAGCGTTGCTTGAAAGAGGCTCAGGCTCAGCGGTTTCGTATTATTTGTACAGATGGTGTTTTCTCAATGGATGGCAACGTTGCGCCCATCGATAAGATATGCGATTTGGCCGAAAAATACGATGCACTCGTGATGGTTGACGAGTCTCACTCGGCCGGAGTGGTAGGAAATACAGGTCACGGAGTAAGCGAACTCTGCGGAACTTACGGTCGCGTGGACATCTATACGGGCACTTTGGGCAAAGCTTTTGGTGGTGCGCTGGGCGGATTCACCACAGGACGCAAGGAGATTATCGATATGTTGCGCCAACGCAGCAGGCCTTATCTGTTCTCAAACTCGCTTGCTCCCTGTATCATCGGTGCCAGTTTAGAAGTCTTCAAGATGTTGAAGGAGAGCAACGGACTGCACGATCGCCTCGTGGAAAACGTCAATTATTTCCGTGATAAGATGCTTTCGGCAGGCTTCGACATCAAACCCACGCAGAGCGCGATATGTGCCGTGATGCTTTATGATGCCAAACTATCGCAGGTTTATGCTTCGCGAATGCTCGACGAGGGTATTTACGTAACGGGATTCTACTATCCTGTGGTGCCGAAAGAGCAAGCGCGTATTCGCGTTCAGCTCTCTGCGGGACACACAAAAGACCAGCTTGATCGCTGTATTGATGCCTTTATCAAAGTAGGGAAAGAGCTCGGCGTATTGAAGTAAATTCAATCCCCATAACATTTAACCGTTAATCGTGTTATGATTAACGGTTAAATAGTGTGCAACTAACCGTTGGTTGCAGTGCGATTAACGGTTAGTTATAAGCCGATTAACGGCTAATTGTAATGTGTCTTGTATATAATTGATTTTCAATTGTTTATAAACGCTATTCCTAAATATTGATTTTCATTCGGGAATGGTGTCCTTTTGACTTTCTGTTTTATTGCGGAGTTATACGCTGATCGCCCTACACACAGGTGTGAGACGTGGTAAAATTATCGGGATTAGTTGATGGAATAATGTACTGAATGTCCTCTGCACGGGTGTGAGAGATGTCCGATTGAGCACTTATGAATGATATGTTGTATATTAGTGAATTGTAAAACGGTTTCCCGTTTACAGCCCTCCGGCCCCTAATTTAGGGAGCGTAAGCTCTTGGTTAGCGCCTGCATTCCTGCGCTTGCACCCTTGGCGATATGCACGATACGGCTGTTTGTGTCGGCCGTTACAGGTTCGGGATCGATGATGTAGATAGGAGTGCCGGAACGAACGTAGCGAACCAAGCCTGCGGCAGGATAGACATTGAGCGATGTTCCGATGATGACGAAGATGTCGGCCGTACTTACTTCTGTTGCTGCGGGCTCGATCATCGGTACCGACTCACCGAAAAATACAATGAAAGGACGCAACAACGACCCGTCGCCGGCCTGTGTTCCGGGGTTCACTTCGGGGTTATCGGCCGTGAGTTCTTGAATGAAATGCGGGTTGTAAGGGTCGCGCTCGGAGCATACTTTGGTCAGTTCGCCGTGCAGGTGGACGACTTTTGATGAGCCGGCACGTTCGTGTAGGTTGTCCACATTCTGTGTAACGACCGTCACGTTATAGTCTTTCTCCAAATCGACGATAAGCTTGTGCCCCTCGTTCGGTTGCGCATCGAAGAGTTTCCGACGCAGCATATTATAGAAATTCGTGACAAGTGTGGGATCGTTTTCCCATCCTTCGTGCGACGCAACCTGCTCAACGGGATAGTTCTCCCATAACCCATCGGATCCGCGAAACGTCTTGAAGCCGCTCTCAACGGACATTCCCGCACCGGTTAAAAATACAATTTTCTTTTTCATCTCTATCCGGTTCAAGTCATTAATAATGTACAAAAATAGCACTTTTTCGGCAAATTGCGCACGCACTGTCGATAAAAAGTAGTATCTTTGTGCGTTTTTAAATAAATCATATTATACTAAGACAAATTCTTTATGGACAAAGTGAGTTATGCTTTGGGGTTGGGCATCGGCCGACAGTTGTGCGATATGGGTGCGAAAGCATTGAATATCGATGATTTCGCACAAGCAATTAAAGACGTAATTGCAGGTTCTGAGCCGCAGATCGGCGACCAGGAAGCACAGCAAATCGTGCAGAATTTCTTCCAAGAGCAAGAAAAGAAGCAGCGTGCAGTTGCCGAAGAGAAACACAAGGACAGCAAGGTTGCAGGCGAAAAATACCTCAGTGAAAATACAAAAAAGGACGGCGTGGTGACGCTTTCGAGCGGTTTGCAATACCAAGTGTTGAAAGAAGGCAACGGCAAATGTCCCAAAGCAACTGACAAAGTGAAGTGCCATTATGAGGGAATGCTTATCGACGGCACAATATTCGACAGCAGTGTACAGCGCGGCGAACCTGCAACTTTTCCGCTGAATCAAGTGATTGCCGGTTGGACCGAGGGCTTGCAGCTGATGCAGGAGGGTGCTAAATATCGCTTCTTTATCCCTTATCACCTTGGTTACGGCGAACGCGGAGCAGGTCAGTCGATACCTCCTTTTGCCACACTCATCTTTGATGTAGAGCTGATTGCAGTAGTATAGCCCGACCGTCGGTCTGAAAACGAAAGATAAATATAAACAAACAAATAATAGAGTAAAACTAAAATGAAGAAACTTTCAATTGTAGCCGTTCTGGCTATCGCAGCTGCAACAATCACATCTTGCGGCAATTCAACGCCCAAAGCGGACTTGAAGAATGACTTGGACTCAATGAGCTATGCAATGGGTTATTCTCAGACGCAGGGTCTGAAAGAGTTTATGGTGGGTCGGATGAACGTGGATACCACGTATATGGACCAGTTTATCAAGGGCGTTAACGATGGAGCCGGCGCCGGAGATGATAAAGCTAAGGCTGCTTATTACGCCGGAATACAGATCGGTCAGCAGATAAGCAATATGATGGTTAAGGGTATTAACCACGAGGTTTTTGGTGAAGACTCTACCAAGAGCATATCAATGAAGAACTTTATGGCTGGTTTTGTGGCCGGAACGACAGGCAAAAAGGGCATTATGACGATGGAACAAGCACAGCAAATTGCCCAGACTAAGATGGCGGCTGTTAAAGCAAAGAATATGGAAAAGCAGTATGGACCGAACAAAACAGCCGGTGAAAAGTTCCTCGCTGCTAACAAAACGAAGGCCGGAGTGAAGACATTGCCCTCGGGAGTGCAGTATAAAGTCATCAAGGAAGGCAATGGCCCGATGCCCAAAGATACATCAATGGTGAAGGTAAACTATGAAGGTCGCACGATAGAAGGTAAGGTTTTCGACAGCTCTTACAAGCGAGGCGAACCCTTGGAATTGCGTGCTAACCAAGTGATTAAAGGTTGGACGGATGCGCTTGTGCATATGCCCGTAGGCTCGGTATGGGAAGTTTATATCCCGCAAGAGCTCGCTTACGGTGAGCGTGAACAAGGAGACATCAAGCCGTTCTCGGCTTTGATCTTCAAGATTGAGTTGATTAGTGCCGGTAAGTAATCATCTACGCGTAATGAAAAAGATTCTTTTATTGGCGTTGGTTTTCGTGGCTGGCGCATCGGTCAGCACTACCTGGGCCGGCAAAAAGAAAGAGAAGAAAGGCCGGCAAGCGCAGACCGAGCAAACGGTCGTGACGCTTTCGTCGTCTATCGACTCATTGAGCTATGCCGCAGGAAAGGCTGCTACGCGTGGACTTATCCCCTATGTGCAGCAGCAGTATCAAGTAGACACGGCCTATATGACCGACTTCGTACGGGGCTTTAAGGATGCTTTGGGTAAAGCAAACGACTTAAACTATGCGGCATATCTGGCCGGTGCGCAGATTGCTCGAATGGTTCAGCAGCGCATTTTGCCCGGAACGCAGAAGGATTTTGAGGGTACACGCGATTCGATTGACAGCAAGTTGTTCATTGCCGGATTCGTTTCTGCACTTTCCAACGATACCGCTCATTTTACCGAAGATGCCGCCCAACAATTCTTCGAGCAGCGTCGTAAAGCCGATAAAGAAGCTGTACGCGAACTCTATAAGGCTGAAAACGAAAAGTGGTTGGCTGAAAACGCCAAGAAAGAAGGTGTGAAAGTCACTGCGAACGGACTGCAATACAAGGTCTTGACAGCAGGAACGGGTGCTGTTCCGAAGCCGACTGACGAGGTAGTAGTGAAATATGAAGGCAAGCTCATTGACGGAACAATCTTCGATAGTTCATATAAGCGCGATCCGCAGATTGCCGTTTTCCGTTGCGACGGCCTGATTAAAGGTTGGACAGAGGCGCTGACGATGATGCCGGCAGGCAGTAAATGGGAACTCTATGTCCCCCAGTCGTTGGCCTATGGAGCAAGTCAGGTCGATAAAATCAAGCCTTATTCTACGTTGATTTTCACCGTAGAATTGGTCGAAATCAAGCAACCTAAACCCGAAGTGAAACCTGCCGCAGAACTGACTCCTGCCAAAAAGGCACCTGTAAAGAAAGCTCCGCGCAAGCGTAAATAATTCGTTTAAAAGACAGAACAAACTCCTTTATATATAATAAGGTATATAGATTCTGTAAATTGGATACTTATTGTCAGTTCATAAGTTCGTAAGTTGATAAGTTCTTATCGGTCGATGATTTTGAGATCTATTCGATTTCACATTGACAAGAAAGCAACTTAAAGACTTATAGACTTATGAACTGATTTTCGTTTAATGGCTTTTTGCCTTACGTTTTACCGTTATTTGTATGCCGTTTAACTGTTAAACGCACGCTGATTAACAGTTAGTTGCAGACCATTTAACGGTTAATCGCAATGCTTCCCAATACTGCTTGACATTTGTCAAGCAACAACTATCATTTTCAATGACTTTAAATCATCATTTTAGAAAGATTTCGTTGTAATTCACCCCCTATTATATCACAATGCAAGCAAACGATATGTTTATGAGCATTAATTTGAAAATAAACCGTATTTCGTTTTGTTGTGTCTTGAATTTAAGGTATATTTGCCGGCAGAATATACAAAAATCTTATATTTACATATTATGACAAATGAGTTAGAAGTAAAAGAGTTAGAGCGGGTTGTCGTGCGTTTTTCCGGCGATTCGGGCGATGGAATGCAATTGGCCGGTAACATTTTTTCTACCGTTTCGGCCACTATCGGCAACGGAATTTCCACGTTTCCGGACTATCCTGCTGACATTCGGGCCCCGCAAGGGTCGCTGAACGGTGTGTCGGGTTATCAAGTACACATCGGTGAAAGCGAAGTTTTGACGCCTGGTGACTATTGCGACGTGCTCGTTTCGATGAATGCAGCTGCATTGAAAACACAGTACAAGTATGCCAAACCACAGGCAACGATTATCATTGACACCGATAGCTTCGGCCCGAAAGACTTAAAGAAGGCCGAGTTTAAAAGTGAAGACTATCTCGGCGAACTTGGAATCGATTCCGATCGGGTGGTGGCTTGTCCCGTCACTCAGATGGTGAAGGACTGTTTGAAAGACAGTGGAATGGACAATAAAGCTGTTCTCAAATGCCGAAATATGTTTGCCGTAGGCATCGTTTGTTGGCTCTTCAACCGCGATGTGCAGTTAGCGGCAGACTTTTTAAGAAAGAAATTTGCTAAGAAACCGCAGGTTGCGGAGAATAATATCAAGGTTGTGCAGGCCGGATATGATTACGGTCACAATACGCACGCATCTGTTCCGGCCACTTATCGCATTGAATCGAAGAACAAGGTAAAGGGTCGTTATATGGACATTACGGGTAATAAGGCCACCGCTTACGGACTGATTGCAGCGGCAGAACGTGCCGGATTGCGGCTGTTTCTCGGCTCTTATCCCATTACTCCGGCCACGGACATCCTCCACGAGTTGGCTAAACACAAGAGTTTAGGCGTTACCACCGTGCAATGTGAGGACGAAATCTCGGGCGCAGCGAGTGCAGTGGGTGCCTCGTTTGCAGGTGCTTTGGCTGCGACTTCTACTTCTGGGCCAGGTATTTGCTTGAAATCCGAGGTAATAAATCTGGCTGTTATCGATGAGCTTCCGTTGGTTATCATCGATGTTCAGCGCGGAGGCCCATCCACAGGATTGCCTACCAAGAGCGAGCAAACCGATTTGTTGCAGGCGCTCTACGGTCGAAACGGCGAGTCGCCGATGCCTGTCATCGCGGCTACCAGCCCTACTAACTGTTTCGATGCGGCATATATGGCCTGCAAAATTGCCCTCGAACATCTCACGCCCGTCATTCTTCTGACCGACGGATTCATTGCAAATGGGTCGGCAGCGTGGCGTTTACCCGACATCAATGCATTGCCTTCGATTCATCCTCACTATGCAACGCCTGAGATGAAAGGTGCTTACAGCCCTTATAAACGTGACCCGAAAACTGATGCTCGTTACTGGGCCGTACCGGGACAAGAGGGTTATGAGCATATCATCGGTGGCTTGGAGAAGGACAGCGAAACGGGAGTTATCTCTACGGAACCCGATAACCATAATCTGATGGTGCACTTGCGTGCTGCCAAAGTGGCTAAAATTGAAGTGCCGGATGTGGAAATTCTTGGTGATAAAGACGATGCCGAGCTGCTCATAGTGGGCTTCGGCAGCACTTATGGACACCTCTATTCGGCAATGGAAGAGATGCGTAAAGTCGGCAAGAAGGTGGCAATGGCACAGTTTGAATTTATCAATCCGCTGCCGAAAAACACCGAAGAAGTGCTCAAACGTTATCCGAAAGTGGTCGTGGCAGAGCAGAATCTGGGTCAGTTTGCTAAGTACCTACGGGGGCAAATCGATGATTTTGTACCTTATCAATACAATGAAGTGAAGGGCCAACCGTTTGTTGTTGCCCAGTTAGTCGAGGCTTTTGACAAGATATTGAGAGGCTAAACAACTTAAAAACTAATCAACTAAACAACTCAAAAACTAAGCTATGACCTATACAGCACAAGATTATAAGAAGGGGCAACCACGTTGGTGCCCCGGCTGCGGAGACCATTTCTTTCTTGCATCACTGCATAAAGCGATGGCCGAATTAAGCATTCCGCCTTACGAAACGGCCGTTATCTCGGGCATCGGATGTTCAAGTCGATTGCCGTATTATATGAATACGTATGCGATGCAGACTGTTCATGGTCGGGCGGCAGCCATTGCCACGGGGGCAAAAGTAACCAATCCCGATCTTACGATATGGCAAGTGAGTGGTGATGGAGATGGTCTTGCCATCGGCGGTAACCACTTTATCCACGCACTTCGACGCAATGTCGATATCAATATTATTCTCTTGAACAACCGCATTTACGGTTTGACGAAAGGTCAGTATTCGCCAACCTCTCCGCGTGGATTTGTTTCTAAGTCGTCGCCTTACGGTACCGTGGAGGATCCTTTCAGGCCGGCTGAACTTACATTCGGTGCTCGCGGCAAGTTCTTTGCACGTGCCGTGGCTACCGACAGTGCCGGAGTTGTGGAGATAATGAAGGCCGGTTGCAAACACAAAGGTACTTCGGTGTGTGAGATTTTGCAGCATTGCGTCATCTTTAATGATGGTGCTTACGATCCCGTTTACACCAGTCCGGGTCGCAAGACCAATGCCATCTATCTGAAACAAGGACAACCTATGCTCTTCGGAGAGCGTAATGAGTATGGTCTGATGCAAGAAGGCTTCGGCCTGAAAGTGGTGAAACTGGGTGAGAACGGTATTACGGAGCAAGACATTTTGGTGCACGATGCACACACGGAAGATGCTACGCTCCATATGAAATTGGCCTTGATGGACAACGATAGCGGCTTCCCTGTAGCCTTGGGAGTTATTCGCGACGTAGCCGGTCCTACTTATGACCAAGCCGTTAACGAGCAAATCGAAGAAGTGAAAGGCAAGAAACGCTATCATAATTTTACAGAGTTGCTCGAGACTAACGATATTTGGGAAGTGAAGTAATCCATAATTTTTTGTTTTTATACTATTAGTCAGGCAGAGATTCAAGTCGAGAGACCGTGGATCTCTGCCGTTTTTTATGCGTAAAAGTCGCTTTCATCCGATAAAATTCACTAACTTTGCACACAGATAAACAAGCATTATACCAATGGAACAGAAGTTTTTCGTATATAATACGTTGACCCGTTGCAAAGAGTTATTTACCCCGTTGCACGCTCCGAACGTAGGAATGTACGTCTGCGGACCCACTGTTTACGGCGATCCTCACCTCGGACACGCCCGTCCTGGCATTACTTTCGACGTGCTTTTCCGTTATCTTCAACATCTCGGTTACAAGGTTCGGTATGTCCGGAACATCACCGACGTGGGGCATTTGGAGCACGATGCCGATGAGGGCGATGACAAAATAGAGAAGAGGGCGCGCTTAGAGCAACTCGAACCGATGGAGATTGCCCAGCATTACAGCAATCGTTATCACGACGCAATGGCTGCACTCAATGTGCTTCCACCCAGTATTGAGCCGCACGCAACGGGTCATATCATCGAGCAAGAGCAGTTAGTCAAGGAGATTTTGGCCAATGGTTATGCCTACGAAAGCAACGGATCGATTTACTTCGACATAGAAAAATACAACAAAGATCATCATTACGGCATCCTGTCTCACCGCAACTTAGATGACGTTGTCAATAATAGTCGCGAGCTGGACGGTGTCGGTGAGAAACGTAATCAGGCCGATTTCGCTCTTTGGAAGAAAGCTCAGCCCGAGCATATAATGCGTTGGCCCAGTCCGTGGAGCGATGGATTCCCCGGTTGGCATTGTGAATGCACGGCGATGGGACGTAAATATCTCGGTGCGCATTTTGATATACACGGGGGCGGAATGGACTTAGTCTTCCCGCATCACGAATGCGAAATCGCACAGGCTGTGGCCAGTCAAGGCGACCAAATGGTGCATTACTGGATGCATAATAATATGATTACCGTCAACGGACAGAAGATGGGAAAGAGCCTCGGGAACTTTATTACACTCGAAGAGTTCTTTACCGGCAATCATCCCGGCCTGAAACAGGCTTATACTCCGATGACAATTCGCTTCTTTATCCTATCCGCTCACTATCGCGGAACGGTCGACTTCTCCAACGATGCACTGTCAGCCAGCCAGAAAGGATTAGACCGTTTGATGACGGGAATCGCCGATTTAGAGCGTATGCAGCCGTCGGAGATATCGGATGAAACCACCCATTTGTTTGTTTCTCGGTTGCGGCAGCGTTGCTATGATGCGATGAACGACGACTTGCAGACGCCTGTCGTCATCAGTTGTTTGTTTGAAGCGTGTCACGTTATCAACTCCGTCCTCGATCATAAGGCTGCTATCAGTACTGATGATCAGAAAGAGTTGGCTGACACGATGCGTCTCTTCACGTTCGATCTCTTGGGTTTGAAGAGCGAGAAAGGTACTGACAACAATGCCCGCGAAGAAGCTTTCGGCAAGGTGGTAGATATGGTTCTCGAACTCAGAGCTAAGGCCAAGGAGGCCAAAGACTGGGCAACGAGCGACCGAATTCGCGATACTCTTGCACAAGATGGCTTTGAAGTGAAAGACACCAAAGACGGTGTTACGTGGCGGTTGAATAAATAATAATGGAAGCTCCGTCTCCGATTCTTCTCTGAAAGGACAGGAGATGGAGTTTCTCTTATATGTATTTGATAATCAGGTATATATAGAATAGGTGGCGATTAGCCGTTAATCGCATTGCGAAAAGCCGTTAAACGCAGGGCATTTAACCGTTAGTCAGCGTGCATTTAACCGTCAGTTGCAATACAAGTAATGGCTATTTGAAATGATAATCGTATCTCGTTGATATACAGAAAGATATAAAATGAATTATCACCCCTTATCGATTGCCGACCGACAATTGGCAAAACTCTTTTTCTTTCTCACTTCCCTGCTGCTTATTGGATGTTCTCGCCCAACGAAAAAGGTGGTAGAGCGCAACGAATTTATCACCGAACGGCTTGTCAAAACCACACCGGTGAAAGACCAAGGGCGCAGTCAACTGTGCTGGCTCTATGGTTTTTTAGCTACTGTCGAGAGCGAACATCTGATGTCAGGAGACTCTGTGAATCTTTCCGTCGACTATCTCGCGCGGCGTATTTTGGCTGAGGAAACACGGCGATATTATCTTTCCGGCGGGCAGACTGACATTTCTCTGCGGGGTATGCCACTGATGGCGCAACACGCATTGACGCAATATGGGGCAGTGCCTTACGATGCTTACTGTAATCAAAAACCTGTGAACTATGATGTATTGATGCGCAAACTGATGCGCATTGCAGGTACATATCCTACGTTGTCGACCTTTATTGAACAGAGCAATGCACTGATGGACAACGAAATCGGAGCAGAACCGCAGCACGTTTATATGTTGGGGATGGAGTATACACCGCTGCAATTCGGAGAGAGTGTGTGCAAACCCGACGAGTATGTGGGGTTGACCAGTTTCACGCACCATCCTTTCGGCAAAACGTTCGTACTTGAAGTGCCCGATAACCGCACACGCGACGCGCTCCTGAATATATCTATCGGGCAGTTGACAAACCTTATTGAGGCGGCCCTCTCGGCCGGACACGCCGTGTGTTGGGAGGGAGATATGAGCGAGCCCGGCTTCTCTTTCGAGGACGGAAAGGCCGACATCGTTCCTCGAGCGGTCTGCACGCAGGCGGCGAGACAGCGTCTTTTCGAGCGTCGTAAGACCACCGACGACCACGTGATGGAGCTCATCGGTCTGGCCCGCGACCATCAAGGGCGTCGTTGGTTCATAGCCAAGAACTCGTGGGGAACGCACAACCGCTACGGCGGATGGATGTATCTGTCTCGCGAATACGTTTATTTGAAGACCGTAGCCGTGTATTTGCGGCGTGAAGCAGTGAGTAAGTTACAGCCCCATCTCTTGAATTTAGCGGACTGAAAACTCATTCGATACTTGAGCGATGAGCTCGTTCACTTGTTTATTTGTCCACTCGTTCGCTCCTCTAAATTTGTTCAATACTTGAGCGATGAGCTCGTTCACTTGTTTACTTGTCTACTCGTTCACTCCTCTAAACCTGTTCAATACTTAAACGATGAACCTCCGAGGAACTCGCGGAGCAATGAAGTGGGCGGCAGACTACGATTCGGAATCTGAGAGAAATACTTCAAAAACTTGCGCAACCGATAGGCTTCGGCGTATTCTTCGCAATTCTCCGGCACCATCTCCAACAACGGTTCGGCCTGTGCTTTGATAACCGCCAGCTCGAAAAGCATTGCTGTATTGAACATTACATCGGCATTTTCCTGGTACGGGAATATCCACTTGTTCTCTCCGGCACGTACACTCGGCCAACGATGGATCGTTTCCTGTGCTGTACAACCGCGGTATTTATTGTCTCGGATGATGCGACGCAACAGTCGGTTGTCTGTTGTGGGAATGTAATTGTGGTCATCCAATAGGATGGTTGTCAGTGCCGAAGCATAGATTTTGAACTTCTGTGCAGCCGGAATGCGGTCGGTGAGCTGCGGGTTGAGTGCGTGAATGCCCTCGACTACCAACACATTATTGTCAGCAAGCTGCAAACGGCGGCCTCCCTTTTCGCTCTTCCCGGTCTGAAAATTATATTTCGGCAGTTCCACTTCTTCTCCCCGGAAGAGCGCTTGAAACTGTTCGTTGATGAGCGGAATGTCAAGTGCATATATACTTTCATAGTCGAGCTCTCCTTTTTCGTCCTTAGGTGTGAGTTCACGATTCACAAAATAATCGTCGAGTGATATCTGAACGGGTTTGATTCCGCTTGCCAAAAGCTGCACCGAGAGGCGTTTACAGAAGGTAGTCTTGCCGCTTGACGACGGTCCTGCAATCAAAACCACTCGCGTTCCGCGGCGTTCCGCAATCTGATCGGCAATTTGCGAAATACGTTTCTCCTGTAATGCTTCCGATACGTTGATAAGATCGGTGGTGTGTCCTTGCTTCACTGCCTCGTTAAAGTCGCCTACTGTCGTGATGCCTAAGATGCTTTGCCAGCGTTGATGCTCCTTAAATACCTCGAACATCTTATCTTGCGGCACCATCTCTCCAAGTTTTCCGGGGTCTTGAAGAGATGGAATACGCAGCAAAACACCGTCGTAATATTTCTCAATTCCAAAGAGATAGATCTGCGAAGTATTGGTAAGCATCGACCCGTAATAGTAATCCTTATAATCGTCAATTGTATAATAAGTGGTATAGAGCGATCCCGAGCTTTCGAGGAGCTTGACTTTGGCTCCGTCTCCCAAGCTGCGGAACATATTGATAGCATCTTCTGTGGTGGTTTCGTGCCGCAGAATGGGGAATCGTGCATCTATAATCTCCTGCATTCGGGTGTGGATTCGGTCGGCGTCTTGCTGCATAACGGGGTGTCCCAGTTGCAGATTGCAGAAATAACCGTTAGAAACCGGCGTGTCGATTACTACTTCGCTGCCGGGATAAAGGTCGTGAACGGCTTTGCAAAGAACAAAGAACAACGATCGCGTGTAAGCACGAGAACCCGACGCAGAATGCATATCCAAGAACTCCACATCTTTGTTATGGAACACCCGGAAGTGCATTCCCTCTACCTTATTGTTGACTTTTGCGCTGATAGGTCCATACGGCATAGCGAGCTGAAAATCACGAAAAATGTCAGAAAGTGTGCTTCCGATAGCAACGTTTTGAGTTTTTTTATTATTTTTGCAACGGATTTGTATCGATTGTTTCATTTCCTTTTAAAGAATAATGTTGCGTAAAGGTAAGCAAAAAACGCGTAGAGTGACATTGCGACTCACATAAATTAGATAAAAATATGTCGATTTGGATTTTCTTAAAACTTATCGGTTCGTTGGCCCTTTTGATGTATGGTATGAAATCGATGAGTGAAAGTTTGCAGAAGATGGCAGGTTCGCAGCTGCGCCACGTGCTGCAAGCGATGACTACAAACCGCTTTACAGGAATGATAACCGGTATGTTCGTGACAGCCGCCGTACAGTCTTCCACAGCCACGACTGTGATGACCGTTTCGTTCGTTAACGCCGGATTGCTCACGCTTGCACAGGCAATCTCGGTCATAATGGGTGCAAACATCGGAACGACTCTCACTGCCTGGATTATGAGTGCAGGCTTTTCATTCAACATTACCGACTTTGTTTATCCCGCATTCTTCATTGCCATTATCCTGATTTATAATAAACGGCGCAAGAATATAGGCGATTTCCTCTTCGGCGTGGCGTTTATGTTCCTTGGATTGGGCACACTCCGCCAGACGGGTATCGATATGGATCTGGCCCATAATCAGCCAGTGCTCGACTTCTTTTCCTCCTTTGACTCCGACAGTTTTATCACAACGATCGTCTTCTTGCTGCTCGGCAGCGTGCTGACGATGTGTGTTCAGTCGTCAGCAGCCATTATGGCCATCACGATGATCCTGTGTTCGAGTGGCGTTCTGCCCATATATCAAGGCATTGCATTGGTCATGGGTGAGAACATCGGTACCACAGTGACATCTAATATCGCTGCATTCACAGCCAATACACAGGCTCGACGGGCTGCATTCGCCCATATGTTCTTCAACGTTTTCGGCGTGATTTGGATGCTGTGTGTGTTCAGACCATTCGTGGATATGATCTGTTCGCTTGTCGGTTACGATGAAAACTTAGTGCCAGGAAACGCCGCTTTCATTGCAAATGCTGCCAAACTCTCGTTCGTTTTGGCCGCTTTCCACACGGTTTTCAACATCACCAATACGATGATTCTTATCTGGTTTATCCACCAAATTGAGAAAATCGTGTGCCGAGTCATCAAGCCTCGCCGTTCGGAAGACGAAGACGACTTCCGTCTTCGCTTCATCAGCAGCGGTATTTTGCAGACACCCGAACTCTCGGTGTTAGAAGCTCGCAAGGAGATTCAGTCGTTTGCAGAGCGTATTCAGCGAATGTTCGGTATGGTGCGCGAACTTCTCGGCACGTCCGAAGACAATGTTTTTGTCAAGCTCTTCACCCGAATCGAGAAGTATGAAGGCATCAGCGACAATATGGAAATCGAAATAGCGAAGTATCTCGATCAAGTGAGCGATGCCCATTTAAGCGATGAAACCAAAGCGAATATCCGTGCGATGCTGCGCGAAATCAGCGAACTTGAAAGCATCGGAGACAGTTGTTACAACATAGCTCGCACCATCAGCCGCAAAGTAAAGAGCAAAGAAGACTTCACCGAACGGCAATACGAACACATTCATCAGATGTTCGAACTGACCGACGATGCTCTCTCGCAGATGAATATTATGCTCAACGACCGCAAGGAGAATCTCGACGTCAACCGCTCGTTCAACATTGAGAACGAGATCAACAACTATCGCAACCAGTTGAAGAGTGAAAACATCAACGATGTAAACGATCATCTCTATACCTATGCTATCGGAACGATGTATATGGACATTATTGCCGAATGTGAAAAGCTCGGCGATTACGTTGTCAATGTAGTCGAAGCGCGTATGGGTACGCGGCAACGCGAAGCGTGATTAGAGATTAGATACGAAAATATGAGCGGCTGAAAAGACGGTACAAAACATCTCTGTGTCATCTTTTCAGCCTTTTTTCTTTTTACGTTTTATTATCTCCAAAACATAACAGCATATACTTATTTGCAGAGAAGGATAGAGAGACCGTTCTGATTAACAGTTAATCACGCTGCAACTAACCGTTAATCGGCGCGCAATTAACGGTTAAACGAAGGGTGACTAACGGTTAGTTGCGCGACATTTAACGGTTAATGAGGAGCGGGGTGTCTGTTTGTTGTTTTTCGATTGAAATAAAACTTTTTTCGATCGGAATAAAAAACACAGGGAGTTTTATGTGAATCGGCCGATCGAAAATATCTCAGGAAATGCTTGGTTATGTGCGGAAATGTTCGTAACTTTGCACCGTTCAGTGGAATGGGGGGCTCTGATAAGAGCTCCTCATTCTGTTTTTAATAAATTATTTATGATTGACAAGAAGATCGTAAAAACGTTAGTCGATGAGTGGCTTACAGGAAAAGACTACTTTTTAGTAGGCATTGAGATCAGCCAAGACGATAAAATCGTGGTGGAAATCGACCACGCCGAGGGCGTATGGATTGAAGACTGCGTAGAATTAAGCCGTTACATTGAGGATCATCTCAGCCGAGACGAAGAAGATTATGAGCTGGAAGTAGGTTCGGCAGGGCTCGGTCAGCCTTTCAAAGTGCCGCAACAGTACATCAATTTCATTGGGAAAGAGGTGGAAGTGATGGACTCCGAGGGCAAGAAAATCAAAGGAATTTTGACCAATGTGGATGGGAACGACTTCACAGTCACGGTTCGTGAAAAGGTGAAAGTAGAAGGAAAGAAGCGCCCCGAACTGCAAGATGTGGTGCACGAGTATCAAATGGACAAAGTGAAATATACGAAATACATCATCGACTTTAAGTAAGTCTTTTCGTTTTTTAATCTTGAAGTCGGCGGAGGTTGCAGCAAACGAGCTTTCGAGTTACTATTGTTCTGTACTCGACGAAAGCGAAACCTCATCCGCTCATCAACTTAAAAGCGAATGAACTCAGAAAAAATAAAATTCAAAAACTTATATGGCACTAAGAAAAAAGGATGAAGAGACAATCAGTATGATTGATACTTTCAGGGAGTTTAAAGACACAAAGAATATCGATCGCACTACTTTGGTGAGCGTACTCGAAGAGAGTTTCCGTAACGTTTTGACCAAAATATTCGGCAGCGATGAGAATTTTGACGTCATTGTAAACCCTGATAAGGGCGACTTTGAAATCTATCGCAATCGTATTGTGGTAGCAGACGGAGATGTGGAAGACGAAAACAAGCAAATTGCTCTTGCTGAGGCGCAGAAGATCGAACCCGATTATGAGGTGGGCGAAGACGTTTCCGAACGCGTAGATTTTGCCAAATTCGGACGCCGCGCCATACTGACGCTTCGCCAAACACTGGCTTCCAAGATCCTCGAACTTGAACATGACTCCTTATATAATAAGTATAAGGACCGCGTGGGACAGATTATTTCGGGTGAGGTTTATCAGATATGGAAACGCGAAGTGCTGGTAGTTGACGACGAAAACAATGAGTTAATTCTGCCGAAGTCTGAACAAATCCCCTCAGATCAGTATCACAAGGGCGAGACTTTGCGCGCCGTCATCCTGCGAGTGGATAATGAAAACAACAATCCGAAGATCATTTTGAGTCGCACCAGTCCTGTGTTCCTCGAACGATTGTTGGAAGCTGAGGTGCCCGAAATCAGTGACGGACTTATCTCTATCAAGCGAATCGCCCGGATGCCAGGTGAAAGAGCCAAGGTGGCTGTTGAGAGTTACGACGAGCGAATAGACCCCGTGGGAGCCTGTGTGGGCGTCAAGGGTAGTCGTGTTCACGGCATTGTGCGTGAGCTCTGCAATGAAAACATCGACGTAATCAATTACACTTCCAACACGAAACTCTTCATTCAGCGTGCTCTTAGTCCTGCACGCGTGAGCAGCATTACGCTCGATGAGGAGAATCATAAGGCTGAAGTATTCCTCCAACCGGAAGAAGTTTCATTGGCAATCGGCCGTAGCGGGCTCAACATTAAGCTCGCCTCGATGCTCACCGAATTTACAATTGATGTGTTCAGAGAAGTTGCCGGCGACGAGGGAGACGAAGATATCTATCTCGATGAGTTTGCAGATGAAATTGATCAGTGGGTTATTGATGCCATCAAGGCCATCGGTCTTGATACGGCTAAGGCTGTACTCAATGCTCCTCGGGAGATGTTGATCGAGAAAGCCGACCTTGAAGAGGAGACTGTCGACAACGTGCTGCGCGTGCTCCAAGCCGAATTTGAACGGTAATGGGCACCCCGTCATAGGAGCGCACGGCGGCGTGTGCGTTCTTTCCAACCAGCAAACGATTACCAACGGAACGTAACGCCGATGCGTCCCAACACCTATCAACAGAAAAGAGAGATATTCAATGAGCATCAGATTAAATAAAGCATTACGTGAATTAAACATCGGACTTCAAACGGCCGTTGAGTTCTTGGAGAAACGAAACGAACTGGGAGAAGTGAAAAACGAACTGAGTTTCAAACTCAGTGAGGCCCAATACCAAGCGCTGATCGAAGCTTTCAAGCAGGATGCAGAGGTCCGTAGCCAGGCCGAACGCCTTTTCTCGAAGAAGCCCAAAGATAAGAAGCCTTCGCGAGAAGCCAAAGACAATCGGGCAGAGAGTCTGCTCAAATCGACCAAACAACAGCAGTTTAAACCGCTGGGTAAAATCGATCTTGACAACGTCGGTAAGAAACCGGCTGCCGATATACCTGTAGAGTCTGCGCAGGAGAGGGCTCCGAAGAAGGAGTCTTCTGCCAAAAGCGCCGCTTCCGAAGCATCGGAAAAGACAGCTCCGTCAACAATCGAACCGACTGTTGTACAAGAAAAGCAAGACGCAAAAGCCGTTGTGTCGACAGAAAAAGAGACAAACGTGCAACCCGTTGATAATGAGATGGTTGTAAAGTCGGATGAGCCTGCTGCGCAACTAACGGTAAATCGCGATGCAACTAACGGTAAATCGCAGCACGAAAAGCCGTTAAACGCAGTGCAAGTAACGGTATCTGAGAAACCGACTGATGATATCCCTGTTTCCGAGGGAGTAAAATCCGTAGAACAAGGCGTATCTGAATCTGCCGAAGACAAGTCTTCCGGCCCCGCTATTTTCCAGTTGAAGAGTGAGAAAGCGATGCTCAACGCGCCCAAGGTAAACGTACTCGGAAAAATCGATCTCGATGCAATCAACCAGAGTACACGGCCTAAGAAGAAGTCGAAAGAAGAACGGCGGAAAGAGCGCGAAGAGAAAAACCGACAGGCAGGAGGCGAGCGTAAGAAGCGGGTTCGTATCAACAAGGAGCGCGTAGATATCAATGCTGCGGCCAATCAGCCTGCGAATACCGGTAATTCGGCCACAAACAAAAATGCCTCCGGTAAGAAAAGCAAGAACCGCAAGCGCAATCGCAAGCCTTTGGAAGTGAACGAAGAGGATGTAGCACGTCAAGTAAAGGAGACGCTGGCACGGCTTACCAATAAACAGAATCAGAACAAGAAGGGTGCGAAATACCGCAAAGAGAAGCGCGATGCCGTGCAGGAGAAGCTCAACGAAGAGGCTCGTGCCGAGCGCAAAGACAGCAAAACGCTGAAGCTCACGGAGTTTGTCACCGTCAGCGAACTTGCAACGATGATGGATGTATCGGTCAATCAGGTTATCGGTACGTTGATGAGTGTCGGCATTATGGTGTCGATCAATCAGCGCCTGGATGCCGAAACAATCAATCTTGTTGCCGAAGAGTTCGGCTTCAAGACTGAATATGTGAGTGCCGAAGTGTCTGAAGCCGTGACCGAAGAGGCCGACGACGAGTCGGAACTCGTATCGCGCGCGCCCATCGTAACGGTGATGGGACACGTGGATCACGGTAAGACATCGCTGCTCGACTACATTCGCAAGACCAATGTCATTGCGGGTGAGGCTGGCGGAATCACTCAACACATCGGTGCTTACAACGTGAAGCTCGAAGACGGACGCCGTATCACTTTCTTGGATACCCCGGGACACGAAGCATTTACGGCTATGCGTGCCCGCGGAACACAGGTTACCGACATCGCGATTATCATCATTGCGGCCGACGACAGTGTGATGCCGACCACGCGCGAGGCAATTGCGCATGCTCAAGCAGCTAATGTGCCGATGGTGTTTGCCATCAATAAGATTGATAAACCGGGTGCCAACTCTGACAAAATACGTGAAGATCTTTCGCAAATGAACCTTCTTGTGGAAGATTGGGGTGGTAAATACCAGTGTCAGGAGATTAGTGCCAAGCAGGGGTTGGGCGTGAAAGAGCTCTTGGAAAAGGTACTTCTCGAAGCCGAAATGCTTGACTTGAAGGCTAATCCCAATCGAAAGGCTACGGGAAGTATCATTGAATCGTCATTAGATAAAGGTCGCGGATATGTCAGTACGCTGCTCGTGAGTAACGGAACACTGAGAGTGGGCGACAATGTAATCGCCGGAACCAGTTGGGGTCGAATCAAAGCGATGTTCAACGAGCGCAATCAGCGCATCGAAGAAGCCTGTCCTGCCGAGCCTGCTATTATCTTGGGACTCAATGGTGCACCGACAGCCGGCGACACATTCCACGTTTTAGAGATCGAGCAAGAGGCTCGAGACATCGCCAACAAACGGTTGCAGTTGCAACGAGAGCAAGGTCTTCGCACGCAGAAACGATTGACGCTGAGCGACATCTCACATCGAATTGCCTTAGGATCATTCAAAGAACTGAACATCATTGTTAAAGGAGATACCGACGGTTCGATAGAAGCGCTGAGCGATTCGTTCATCAAACTGTCTACCGAAAAGATCAAAGTAGACGTCATTTACAAGGCTGTTGGACAGATTTCAGAGAGTGATGTCACCCTGGCCGATGCTTCTGACGCCATCATAGTGGGCTTCCAAGTGCGCCCGTCGGCTGCTGCACGCAAGCTGGCTGAGCAAGAAGGTGTAGAGATCAATACCTATTCCGTGATCTACGACGCCATCGACGACGTGAAGTCTGCAATGATCGGAATGCTCGATAAAGTGAAGAAAGAAGTGGTAACAGGTGAAGTTGAGGTGCGCGAAGTATTCAAAATATCGAAGGTCGGAACTGTTGCCGGTGCCTTTGTAACCGAAGGCAAGGTGCATAGAAGCGACAAAGCGCGGCTCGTTCGCGACGGAATTGTGATCCATACAGGCGATCTCAACGCCTTGAAACGTTATAAAGACGATGTCAAAGAGGTGGCTTCCGGCTTCGAGTGCGGTATCAGTTTCGTCAACTTCAACGATATTCAGCAAGGCGATATCATCGAAACCTTCACCGAGATTGAGGTTCAACAGAAGTTGTAGGCACATTTGTTACCATCCCGAAGTGTGGTATGGATTTTGTATCTGACGATTGTAGGGGCGTACGTAGCGTATGTTCCTACAATCGGTTAATCATTCAGTAAATGATGGATAATAACAATAAGAATGCGTATGTGAGGCAAGTAGCCGAACAAAAATATGAGTTCGGCTTCACTACAGACGTGCATACGGATATCATTGAGAAAGGTTTGAGCGAAGATGTTGTGCGTTTGATCTCCGTAAAAAAAGGTGAACCGGAATGGCTTTTGGCGTTTCGCTTACAGGCATTTCGTTATTGGCAGAAGCTGAAACAGCCCTCGTGGGGACACGTCCGATTGCCTGAAATCGATTATCAAGCCATCTCTTATTATGCCGATCCATTGGCTAAGAAGCCCAAAAACAAAGAGATCGATCCCGAAATGGAGAAGACTTTCGAGAAGCTTGGCATCCCTTTGGAAGAGCGTTTGGCATTGAGTGGAACGGCAGTAGATGCCATTATGGACTCCGTTTCGGTGAAAACGACATTTAAGGAAAAGCTCGCCGAGAAAGGAATTATCTTTTGTTCAATCGGCGAAGCCGTTAAAACGCATCCCGACTTGGTACGCGAATACTTGGGAACAGTCGTTCCTTATAGTGACAATTTCTTCGCAGCGCTCAACAGTGCAGTGTTTAGCGACGGTTCGTTTGTATATATTCCCAAGGGTGTTCGTTGCCCGATGGAACTCAGTTCATATTTCCGCATCAATGCAAGAAATACCGGTCAGTTCGAGCGTACACTCATTGTGGCCGAAGATAACGCGTATGTGAGCTATTTAGAAGGCTGTACTGCCCCAATGAGAGACGAGAATCAGCTGCACGCTGCGATAGTAGAGATTATCGTAAAAGAGGCTGCTGAGGTGAAGTATTCAACTGTTCAGAACTGGTATCCGGGTGATGAGAGAGGCCGAGGAGGTGTCTTTAACCTCGTAACGAAGCGCGGTGACCTGCGCGGTAACGGCTCGAAGCTGTCGTGGACACAGGTAGAAACGGGCAGCGCCATTACTTGGAAGTATCCGTCTTGTATTCTTCGGGGCGACGATTCGCAAGCAGAATTCTATTCGGTAGCCGTTACCAACAATTATCAGGAGGCCGATACGGGTACCAAGATGATTCATATGGGCAAGAATACAAAGTCTACCATCATCTCGAAAGGTATCAGTGCGGGTCATAGTCAGAACTCTTATCGAGGCTTGGTACGTGCTACTGCCAATGCGGATAATGCCCGGAATTACAGCTCTTGCGATAGTCTGCTGCTCGGAAGTGACTGTGGTGCGCATACGTTTCCATATATGGACATTCACAACGACACGGCAATCGTAGAACACGAAGCCACAACCAGCAAGATCAGCGAGGAGCAATTGTTCTACTGCAATCAGCGAGGCATACCTACGGAGCAAGCTGTCGGCCTGATTGTTAACGGTTATGCCAAGGAAGTTTTGAATAAATTACCGATGGAATTTGCCGTTGAAGCCCAAAAACTTTTGAGTGTTTCGCTCGAAGGAACAGTAGGGTAGGAGTGACGGATTAATGATGAGTGATGAAGGATTAATGATGAAAGACGAGCGTTTAATACTTAAAACGCACCAATTTACAAACTCATTACCTCATCAACTCACAAACTTATGAACTCATCAACTCATAAACTTATGTTGCAAGTAAAAGATTTACACGCCTCAATTGCAGGCAAAGAGATATTGCGGGGCATTGATCTCACCGTACGAGATGGCGAAACCCACGCCATAATGGGACCCAACGGATCGGGTAAAAGTACACTGTCGGCCGTGCTGGTGGGCAATCCACTCTACGAGGTTACACGTGGAGAGGCTTACTTTAACGGTAAAAACCTACTCGAAATGAAGCCCGAAGACAGGGCCAATGAGGGCTTGTTTCTCTCGTTTCAATATCCGGTTGAGATTCCGGGTGTATCTATGACCAACTTTATGCGTGCTGCCATCAACGAGAAACGCAAGTATTTGGGACTCCCGCTGATGTCTGCCGCCGACTTCATCAAGCTGATGAAAGAGAAGCGAAGCATTGTAGAACTCGACGCAAAATTGTCCAATCGCTCTGTGAATGAGGGTTTCAGCGGAGGCGAAAAGAAGCGAAACGAGATCTTCCAGATGGCTATGCTCGAGCCGAAATTGGCTATTTTGGATGAAACAGACTCCGGTTTAGATGTCGATGCACTGCGTATTGTGGCCGAGGGTGTCAATAAATTGAAGCGTGCTGATACGTCGACTATAGTCATAACACATTACGAACGTCTGCTTGATATCCTCAAACCTGACGTCATTCATGTGCTTTACAAGGGGCGAATTGTGAAGTCCGGCGGGCCAGAATTAGCCAAAGAGATCGAAGCCAAAGGCTATGACTGGATTAAAGCAGAGGTCGGTGAATAAGCAAGAAGACTAAATTTATGCAAAGCGAAAAACAATATATCGACCTGTATGAGGCCAATCGGCAGGTGATTTTCGACCATTCTGCTGCACCGCTCAATGCCGTTCGCGACCGCGCTTTTGATGACTTCCGTCGCCAAGGGTTCCCTTCGCGTAAACAAGAACGATATAAATATACCGACATACAGCAACTTTTCGAGCCCGATTATGGGTTGAATCTCAAACGAATCGACATTCCCGTCAACCCATACGACGTCTTCAGCTGTGACGTTCCCAATCTGAGTACATCACTGTATTTCGTTGTCAACGACAGTTTTTACACCCGAACGCAACCCAAAGTACAGCTGCCCGAGGGCGTTTGGGTTGATTCGCTCAACCGAGTGGCCACTGATCGGCCCGAGCTTATTGCCCGTTATTATGCAAAGTTGGCCCAAACGGCCGACGATGCGATAACGGCGCTCAACACGATGCTGGCCGAAGACGGACTCGTTGTGTATGTTCCGCGGGGCGTAAAGATAGATCGCACCATTCAAGTGGTGAATATTCTCCGCTCGGATGTCGATTTGATGGTTAACCGCCGGGTGTTGATCGTACTCGAAGAAGGTGCAGAAGCAAAGTTTCTTTTCTGCGATCACACGATGGACGACCGCAATTTCCTGGCCACACAGGTGATAGAGGCGTACGTGGAAGCCAACGCTCAGCTCGATCTTTACTGTTTGGAGGAAACCCATTACAAGAATGTCAGGGTGAGCAATGTGTATATCGAGCAGCAGGCCGACAGTCGGGTGAATCACAATGTCATCACACTTCACAACGGAATTACACGCAATCGTGCCGACCTTATATTCAAAGGCGAGGGTGCTGAATGTAATCTCTGCGGCTGTGTCGTGGCCGACGGGCAACAGCACGTAGACAATAATACGATGATAGACCATCAGGTGCCGCGCTGTACCAGTCGGGAACTCTATAAATATGTACTCGACGACCGATCAACCGGAGCTTTTGCGGGCCGCGTATTGGTACGTCATGGAGCACAGAAGACCAGTTCCGAGGAGCGCAATCAGAACATCTGCGTCACCAAGGAGGCTCGAATGTTTACGCAACCGATGCTCGAAATCTATGCCGACGACGTGAAATGCGCCCACGGTTCGACCGTAGGCCAGCTCAATGATGCCGCTCTTTTCTATATGCGTCAGCGTGGAATCAGTCTTGAAGAAGCCAAGCTCTTGCTCGAATTTGCCTTTATCAACGAGGTGATCGACCAAATGCAGCTCACACCTTTGCGCGATCGCCTGCACCATTTAGTGGAAAAACGCTTCCGTGGTGAACTCGATCGATGTGAGGGATGCAGGCAATTAAGAGTGGAAAAGTGAAAAGGTGAAAGGGTGAAAAGGGATGAATGATGATTGATGAAAGATGAAAAGAGGATTAAAAGAGTAAGAAAGTAAGAGATTAAGGTAATGAAAGGGGATACGTCTACTATCGAAGGTGCCAATTATGAATTGTGAATGATGAATGATAAATTAATCCGTGCTTCTTTTCCGATACTCTCTCGCGAGGTGTATGGGCATCCGTTGGTTTATCTCGACAATGCAGCTACCACGCAAAAGCCGCTTTGCGTGCTTGATGCTATGCGTGAAGAGTATCTCAATGTCAATGCAAATGTGCATCGAGGCGTGCACTATCTCTCTCAGCAAGCTACCGACTTGCACGAGCAAGCACGCGAAACCGTGCGCCGGTTTATCAACGCTCGTTCGACGAATGAGATTGTTTTCACCCGCGGAACCACCGAAAGTCTGAACCTTGTAGCCACTTCTTTCTGCGACGGCGAGATGCAACCGGGCGATGAAGTGATTGTCTCGGTGATGGAACACCATTCTAATATCGTTCCGTGGCAGTTACAAGCGGCTCGTAAAGGCATTGCCATTCGCGTGATTCCAATGACCGATCGCGGTGAACTCGACATACAGGCGTATGCCAATCTGTTTACACCACGCACGCGATTGGTAAGCGTTGCCCACGTAAGTAACGTGCTCGGGACGGTGAATTCCGTGCAAGACATCATCCGAATAGCTCACGAACACGATGTCCCCGTGGTGCTGGATGGGGCTCAAAGTGCTCCTCATTTTAAGGTGGATATGCAGGAGTTAGACTGTGATTTCTTTGCTTTCAGCGGACATAAGATGTATGGTCCCACAGGTATTGGTGTGCTTTACGGCAAGGAGTCGTGGTTAGACCGCCTGCCGCCGTATCAAGGCGGCGGTGAGATGATTGCCAATGTAGACTTTGAAAGGACAACATTCGCCGAGCTCCCGTTCAAATTCGAGGCCGGCACACCTGATTATATTGCCACTCACGGACTTGCAACGGCCATCCGATTTATGACCGATCTCGGTCTCGATAATATTCAACGGTATGAGCAGGAGCTTACCCGTTATGCCGTGCAGGAGCTGAAAACAATTGAGGGGATACGACTGTTCGGTGAGGCAGAGCATCAGGATGCCGTGGTAAGTTTTCTTGTTCGCGACATCCATCACTTAGATATGGGCACGCTATTAGACCGCCTCGGCATTGCTGTTCGCACCGGGCACCACTGTGCTCAGCCGCTAATGACGCACTTGGGCATTGCCGGAACGGTGCGGGCTTCATTTGCTTTGTACAACACAAAAGCAGAGATCGATGCACTCGTAGCAGGCATTCGGCGTGTAAGCAATATGTTTTAAGTGCGAGTCGAATGCTTACCCCACATTACTATAACGGTCTGATCGAGGCCGGATGCGATGAGGCGGGACGCGGATGTTTGGCCGGAAGCGTCTTCGCAGCAGCTGTTATTCTACCCGATGATTATGATAATCCGGCGCTGAACGATTCTAAGAAGTTGTCGTCTAAGTGTCGGTCGCAGCTCCGCCAGGCGATAGAGCGCGACGCATTGGCGTGGGCCGTGGGAGTGGTTACGCCCGAAGAGATTGACCGAATCAATATTCTCCGTGCCAGCTTTTTGGCTATGCATCGTGCGTTAGACCAGCTTCGGGTGCGCCCACAGGCCATTATCGTTGACGGAAATCGGTTTGTTCCTTATCAGAATTTGCCTTTCACCACCATCGTTAAAGGCGATGGAAAATATCAGTCGATAGCTGCTGCGAGCATTCTGGCCAAAACCCATCGCGACGAATATATGCAGCAGCTGGCGCGCGAATATCCCGTGTACGATTGGGCGAGCAATAAAGGCTATCCCACTCGTCGTCATCGCGAGGCCATCCGGTCGTTCGGCATCACGTCTTACCACCGCCGTAGTTTCCAGCTTTTAGGTGAAGCAGAACTCGATTTTGCAATTGAGGATTGAGCGAATGTAATCAATTGTAAATCAATAAGATAAAAAGAGTATTTTGATTAGCTGTCAATTGTATGACGATTAACGGTTAACCGCGTGCCGTTTAATGGCTTTTCGCACGCCAACTAACGGTTATTTGTAATGCGTTTAACCGTTATTCGTGATGCAGTTTATATGTCGCTGATAATCAATGCTATATGAGTATTGCTCAGTTTCTGTTCTTTCGCCTTCTTATTCAGCTGCGGGGCGATGCGCCGATCGGCCCTTACACGGGTGTAGAGCGTGGTAAAACAGGCAGGATTGGTTAATGGGATAATATGCCGATTGCTCTCTATATGGATGTGAAGGGTACGTTATTTATCAATTACGAATGGTACATTGCATACGATGAATTATAAAACGTGTTTCCGTTCACAGTCTCCCAACCCCTAACTTAGAGGATTAAGAATTATCAATTATCTACTCTTGATTCTCACTTTTATTTTTTAACTTTGCAGCTGACAACGAAACGAAAGGAATGAAGTCTTCGGATTTTGTACAGAAACTGATGAGTAAATACCTCTGGGGCAACATTTTGGCAATGGTTGCGGTAGTTGTCGTATTGGGATTAGGCGTCAAGTTCGGGCTTGAAAGCTATACCCATCACGGCGAATCGATATCAATCCCTAACGTGTTGCATAAGTCTTTCAACGACGCCAAGTACATTCTTAATGACGCCGGACTGCAAGTCGAGGTCATCGATACGGGTTATGTCAAGACACTTCCGGCCGGATGTGTCCTCGCCCAATCGCCGGGTGCAGGAGAACGAGTGAAGACCGGGCATATCGTTTACCTCACGATCAACTCGCTGAACACGCCGACTATTACCCTGCCGGATGTTATCGACAACAGTTCTCTGCGTGAAGCGATGGCCAAACTCAGAGCAATGGGCTTCAAGTTGGGGTCACCCGAGTTTATTCCGGGTGAAAAAGACTGGGTGTACGGTGTCTTGGTACGGGGCCACCACGTGTCGACTGGCGATAGAATATCCATAGACGATGTACTGACGATACAAGTTGGCAACGGAATGCGTAGTGAATCAGACTCCATCAATTATGTAGAACCCATCGAATTGAATGCGGAAGGCGATGTCGATGAGTTTGAAGAGGTGACAGGTCCGCCTGCGAACGAGTCGCCGACTGCACCGAAACCCGCACCGGCCAACGGTCAGGAAAAGAAGTGATAATGACTGAATATACAGAAGAAATCGACGAATTGGAAGATGAGCAACAGCCGCTCTATGAACATTTCCGCATCGTTGTAGACGAGGGGCAAAGCCCGTTGCGCATCGATAAATATATGTTCGAGAAGTTGCAGCATTCCAGTCGCAACCGCATTCAGCAGGCTGCGGATGCCGGTTTCGTGCACGTGAACGATCGTCCGGTGAAAAGTAATTATAAAGTTAGGCCCAACGATGTAATCACTTTAATGCTTGACCGCCCGCGACACGATAGCACTATCGAGGCCGAAGACATCTCGTTGAACATCGTTTACGAAGATGCTGAGTTGCTGGTAGTCGATAAACCCGCTGGACTTGTTGTCCATCCGGGTGCTGGAAACTTCCATGGCACGTTGGTGAATGCCGTTGCCTGGCATCTGAAAGACTTGCCTTCGTATGATCCCAACGACCCCGAGGTCGGCTTGGTACATCGTATCGATAAAGACACCAGCGGTCTGTTGCTTGTTGCCAAGACGCCCGATGCTAAGCGTAAGTTGGGTGTTCAGTTCTTCAACAAGACCACTCGGCGCAGCTATAATGCCTTGGTGTGGGGCCATTTCGCCGAAGATGAAGGTCGCATCGAGGGCAATATTGGGCGCGATCCGCGTGATCGGCTGCGGATGAAAGTATTCGATCCCGTTTCGGGTATCGGCAAACCAGCCGTCACTCACTATCGCGTGCTCGAGCGTTTCGGCTATGTTACGTTGATAGAATGTATGCTCGAGACAGGCCGGACACATCAGATTCGAGCTCACTTGCGGCATATCGGTCACCCGTTGTTTGCCGATGAGCGCTATGGAGGTACCGAAATCCTGCGCGGTAACCGTAGTTCGACGTACAAGTCGTTCATTCAAAACTGCTTTAAATTATGCAATCGTCAGGCACTTCACGCCCGAACGCTGGGCTTCCGGCACCCGACTACTGGCCGAGAGATGGATTTCTGTGCACCGCTTCCGCGTGATATGGAGCAGCTGATAGATAAATGGAGAGCCTTTATAACGGGTACCACCATCGACACTTACGATAATTAAGGACACAAAAGATATGGAAAATCCCAAAAGAAACATAGCCATCGTGTGCGGTGGAGATTCTTCCGAGCATGACGTCTCAATGCGTTCGGCTCAAGGTTTGTACTCTTTCTTTGATAAAGAGCGCTATAATGTCTACATTGTCGACGTGAAAGGACTCGATTGGAACGTGCATTTTGAAGACGGAACCACGGCTCCCATTGATAAAAACGACTTTTCTTTTCTGGTGAATGACAAGCTCGTGGTGTTCGATTACGCGTATATTACGATTCACGGAACGCCCGGTGAGAACGGAATAATGCAAGGTTACTTCGAGCTTCTGCATATTCCGTACAGCACAAGTGGCGTTTTAGTGGAGGCAATGACGTTTGATAAATTCGTGCTTAACAATTATCTGCGCGGCTTCGGTGTGAATGTGGCTGATAGTTTGCTGCTTCGTCGCGGTGAAGAAGATAAGTATTCCGAGGCTGAAATAGCGTCGCGCATTGGGTGGCCGTGCTTTGTCAAGCCTGCAGCCGACGGTTCGAGCTTCGGTATTTCAAAGGTAAAGAATGCCGATCAGTTAGCTCCTGCCTTGCGCGTTGCATTTATGGAGAGCGACGAAGTGATGATAGAACGCTACCTGAAAGGTACGGAAATCTCTGTCGGTTGCTACAAAACGAAAAACAAGTCGGTCGTATTTCCCGCCACGGAAGTCGTTACCAGCAACGAGTTTTTTGATTACGACGCCAAGTATAACGGACAAGTCGAAGAGATAACACCTGCTCGTCTCAATCCCGAAACGGCCGAACGGGTGGCCGAAGAGACGTCGAAGATCTATGACATATTGCATTGCAACGGCATCATTCGCATCGATTACATCATTTCCCAAGATCAAAACGGTCGCGATGTCATCAACATGCTCGAGATCAATAGTACTCCGGGAATGACCGCCACGAGCTTTATTCCGCAGCAAGTGAAAGCTGCCGGCTTAGACATTAAGGATGTCTTGACCGATATTATTGAAAATCAGATGTCGTGAAAAGACGTTAGTCGAGTTGCATTTAACCGTTAAACGCAACCTGACTAACGGTTAAACGTAATCCAACTAACGGTTAAATGCAATCCAACTAATGATTAAACGCACACGATTTAACGTCTAAACGCACAATCCCCAAAAATCAACAAGAATCTATGTCCACGCTATCTGAATTCGATCCGATACGTCCTTTCGAGCCCGAAGAGCTGCCCGAAGTGTTTGAAAGACTGCTGAACAACGAGCAGTTTCGCAAAGTTATCGCTTTCATTATGCCCGAAATGTCTTTCGATGTGTTTGCAACAAGGATGCGGGAATGTAAGACCGGCTTGGAGTTTCAGCACACGTTCTGTTACGGTTTTCTTGAAAAGCTCCTGTCAAAAGCCAGCAAAAGCTGCGATATCGACATCTCGGCGATTGGTAATCAGGGCCGATTTACCTTTATAAGTAACCACCGTGACATCGTGCTCGACTCTGCTTTCCTCGACAAATTACTCATAGATGCGGGCTTCACGACGACCTGTGAGATAGCCATCGGCGACAACCTGCTGTCGCTTCCGTGGATAAAAGACCTCGTGAGAGTCAATAAATCGTTTATTGTCGAGCGCAATCTGCCGATGCGACAGATGCTGGCGGCCAGCCGAAGACTGTCCGAATATATGCACTATGCAGTAAATGTGAAGCACGAAAACGTGTGGATTGCACAGCGCGAAGGCCGTGCTAAGGACTCGGATGACCGTACACAGGAGGCCGTTCTTAAAATGATGGCGATGGGAGGAACGGGTTCTGCGGTCGAGCGACTCATTCAATTGCATATCGTTCCGCTGACAATTTCGTATGAATTCGACCCCTGCGACTATCTCAAAGCACAGGAGTTTCAGCTCAAACGCGATGTACAGGGATGGAAGAAGAGCCCGCAAGACGACCTTGTCAGTATGCAAACGGGCATTTTCGGATACAAAGGGCGTATCCATTATCAATGTGCACCGTGTCTCGACAACTATCTCACGCAACTCGATCCGGCACTGCCGAAGACCGAACTGTATGCTTCTGTCGCTGCGTTTATCGACCGACAGATTCACCGAAACTATCGACTCTACCCCTGCAATTATGTTGCACTCGATCTGCTTCGGGGGTCGACGGCCTACCGTTCGGCGTATACGGATGTCGACCAAACCGCTTTTGAACAATACATCAGTGGTCAGTTGGCCAAGATTGAGCTTGAAAACAAAGACGAATCCTATCTGCGTGAACGCCTGTTGACAATGTATGCCAATCCCGCCATCAATTATCTTGCCGCTCAATAACCTATGAAGAAATTCCTTGCAGTAGTCGGTCTGCTTATCATCGTGATGAGTTGCCGACGTGAAAACTACCGGACAGGCGACGGAAAATATTCTTATCTGCGTGCCGATTTTGCCGAGTTGCATACCACTTCGCCCCGAGTGGTCGATTATCTTATCACCGACGACGGTGATTCCGTTGCTTTTTCGCCGCGCATTACGGTTGATTGGGCCGTACGGGGCGATTCCGTTTATCGTGTGTTAGCCTATTACAACCTTAGCGAAGAGGGGCCGGAAGCGGTGCGAATGAAGCAAATTCCTGTGATGAAATGGCGTAAAATGGCCGAGGGTGAGCCACGGTTCACCGATCCGCTCATCTTTGAGAGTGCGTGGATCAGTCGCAACCGGAAGTATCTCAATATCGGTTTCGCTGTTAAAACAGGTAAGACTGACACTCCCGACACTCGTCAGACGCTCGGCGTTTCGTGCGATTCCGTCAAGCAATCGGCCAACAACGTGTCGCACATTTATCTCACCTTGTTGCATCATCAGAACGGAGTGCCCCAGTATTACAGCGTCCGCGGCCATCTCAGTGTGCCACTGCGAAATGTTGCCAAGGGGTCAGTCATCCATCTGAATGTCTATACTTATAAAGGGAAAAAGAGTAAAATACTGATCAAATAAGAGCCGGCCGCTCCCTTTTTCTCCAACGGAAAGGAGTCGGATTATTGCCCACGGAGACATCATTTATCGGTATTTTGTATGTCTTTCACACCGTTTCGTTACGCATTTTCAGCAAGAATCCTTATTTTTGCATTATAAAATGCAAGACGAAATGGAACAATATTTTATCTTATCGGCCAAAGGACGGGGCACCGTTGCAGAACGATTGATCGAGCTATATATGTCGGTGGGCAATCGTCTGGATATGGAGGGCCTTGCAGGCAGGCGCTTGCAATACAGTAAAATATTCTTGAGCGACGCCCAAAATCAGTATGACACACTGCTGAAATCGGCTCTTTACAAAGAGATTTTAAGTCAATTGCCCCACACCATTGTTGAACAGATACCGCTGAACGGCTCTAAGGTCTCGGTATTAATCAAGACTTCGGACGCTCCGCAAGACTTTCTCTTCCACAGTATGCGGCTCAATGAGGAGGAGACGCGCGGCAATAATGCTTACACCCAGACTATTCTGCTCTTTGAAAAGTATCTCGAAGAACTTGGGAAACATCGGCTTTCGCTCAAAGAACATTGTGTACGCACGTGGATATATATGGCTGATATCGATGTGAATTACGAAGGAATGGTGCGTGCTCGCAATGATGTGTTCCGCCGTTACGGCCTGACTGCCGACTCGCATTTTATTGCCAGCACGGGCATCGGTGGTTATTCACAGGTGCGCAATGCGTTGGTGGGTATTGACTTCCTCACTTATCCCGGCCTCACCGAGGCTGACAAGACCTATCTCAAAGCACCGGATCACCTCAATCCGGCGCACGAATACGGTGTGGCTTTCGAACGGGGAACAAGCATCAGAATGTCTTTCGGTCATAAAATCTTTATTTCGGGTACGGCCAGTATCGACAACCGCGGAGACGTTCTTTATCAAGGCGACATCCTGCGGCAGACCGGTCGGCTGCTTGAAAACATTGGGGCACTGCTCAAAAACGGCCGAGCTACGATGAAAGACGTAGCCTATCTGCTGGTCTATCTGCGCGATCCGTCGGACTATCAGGCCGTAGAAGCCTTTATGAATGCCGCTTATCCTGATACGCCCCGCATTCTTTTGGGAGCGAAAGTGTGCCGTCCGGAGTGGTTGATCGAAATGGAATGTGTAGCGAATTTACGATACCCCGCATATTTATAGGTGGCAATTGGTGTATCGCTCCGCAATTGAATAGAAAACAAAAGAACATCATTCCCAAACGAAAATCAACAAGTAGAGAGCGTCTTTATAAATGATTGAAAATCAATTATATATAAAATGTCTCGCAATTAGCCGTCAATCGGTTTGCAACTAACGGTTAAACACACGTCGTTTAATGGCTTTTCGCAATGTATTTAATCGTTAGTTGCAAACCGATTGACGGCTAATTGCTACTGGAATTGTATGCTTCTGATTTTCAGCAAGATATTGAATAGAAGAGATCTAATTGCCTGTGGAATTTCCTTTTGGGTAAAATCCGTAATATGGAAGATATACATCTATTTTAAAATAAGGTAAAGAGTGGCATCAGAAACAATCGTCGGCTGTGCTGATGGGCTACGGGTACAGTTCGAAAGGTAGAAGTTTTTACTTTGGCGAGCAATAAATTGTCAATTCAGTCTCGTGAAATTTGATTTAAATCAAATTCTTTCGGATGGAAGAAAAATAATGAAGAAAATGTTTGTTGGTTTGAAAACAATGTCGTATCTTTGCACCGTGTTCGTGAGAATGCATTTACATTTTAATAAGTTTTCATTAGGTTAGTAGTTTGATAGATTTTTTAAGGTAAAGATTATGTTATTAGATTATGGAACAATCGAGATGTTGTTGTGGGTCACTTTGTTGACTATCCTCAGCATTATCGCTTTGGTTAATACACACATCCGATAACATTATTCTTTCAAGAGGCCAATACGAGTGATTCGTGTTGTCCTCTTTTTTTTATCCATATGCGTAAATATGCACCAGGGCCGTTGCTTTCCGATATGTTCGTTCGGTATAACTCGTCTTTACCTAAACAAACTTAAAAAATGCGATATCGGGTACTTTTTTGCATAATAAACCATTAAAAGCGAGTTGTATTTGCAGATTTCTGATTAAATTTGCAGCTAAATTCATAATTTAGGGTGTAATGAAGAAGAAGCTTTTAACTTCTATGTTGCTGCTGACAGCAATGTTTTTAATGACGGCTTGTCTGAAAGGTGAAGACCGAGATGTGGCTTATTACGAAGACACAGCTATCACTTCGTTTGCAGTAGGGACACTCAAAAGGACGGTTCATACCAAGACTAAGGCCGGCAAAGACAGTACTTATAAGGCAAAATTCAATGCAAGCAAATACGCATTCTATATCGACCAGACCAAGCGTGAAATCTATAATCCTGACTCTTTGCCTGTCGGTGTAGACGCATCTAAGGTTATTGCCACAATCGTTGGTAAGAGCGGCGGTGCTATTGCGCTGAATATGAAGAAAGCGGGAGCAACGAAAGACAGTCTGGTTCGTTATGTGGCAACTGACTCGTTAGACTTCAGCAGTCCGCGTGAGGTGCGTGTTTACAGTAATTCGGGCAATAATTATCGGGCTTATACCGTGCGGGTGAATGTACATAAAGAGGTGCCTAACGTGTTTAATTGGACGGAATTGACGGCTAACTCATCGTTGGGTAGTTTGCTGGGAATGAAAGCTGTGAGTCTTAACGGCAAGATTTTCGTCTTCGGCGATAATGGAACGAATACCGTAACGTATGCTACCGCTACCTCCGATGGTAACAATTGGGCTCTGACCGGAATGCAAGCATTTGGTCGTGAGGCATATAAGAATGTATGCGTAATGGCCGCTCAACTTTATATTTTGGATAACGGAGCGCTTTGGAAGTCGTCAAACGGAACTGATTGGACGCAAGTGGCCGTGACAAATATCCATCGATTGATGGGTGCAAGCGGTAATAAGCTCTATGCACTCAATGCTTCGAAGATGTTAGAAGTATCTGCCGATGGTGGAATAACGTGGCGTGAGGAATCGCTTGATGATAAGTCGGCTTTGCTACCGGTTCAAGATATCAGCCTTTGCACGCTTCCTTTGAAAACAAACAGCAACACATCACGTCTCATTCTTGTCGGAAATCGCAGTGCAACAGATTATGCTGGCGATACGGCAGCAGCAATTTGGGGAAAGATTGAAGAAACATTGGCGGGTGCACAAGTACAACCGTGGGCCTATTATGGTACGGTGAAAGGCGGGAAATATCGTTTGCCGCGTCTTCAAGGCTTGTGTGTCGCAGGATATAACGGCGGTTTATTAGCAGTTGGAGGACACGGAATCGGAGCTGACAAGACAAAGGGCTTTGCCGCGGTGTATATGAGTTATGATGCCGGAATTGTCTGGCGGGCCGACACGGCAATAACGATTCCTAAGGGATTCACCGCTACTGCCACTGTGTTTGCACTCACTGTGGATGCCAATAACCATGTATGGATGGTATGCGGAGGCAGCGGACGGATATGGAAAGGTCGTCTTACACAGCTCGGTTGGCGTAAGGAACAGAACGTGTTTAAGGAATAACGCGGGGTGAAAGTAATGCACCGGCTACTCTTTCTCATCCTGTTTCTTGCCACGGCAATCGCTGTCGATGCACAAGAAGATATGGAGTATCGATGGGAAGCGGGTGCAGCCATCGGGGCAGTAGCCTATGAAGGCGATTTCAATGGCAGCATCTTACGGGATATGCAACCCGCAGGCGCGCTTGTATTAAGGCGTATTCTCAATCCTTATATGGCTTTACGGTTATGTGCGAGTTATGGAAAGTTGAAAGGTTCTTCGGCAGATGTCAAGACCGTTTATCCCGCGTATCGGCGCCAAGTTTATCGATTCGATAATACATTGACCGATATCGGTCTCGTATATGAATATAACTTTTGGCCTTACGGAACCGGTCGCGACTACCGAGGAGCGCAGAGATTGACGCCATTTGTGCTGGCAGGACTCGGCGGAACATATGTAACGGGCGGCGGAAAGAATGTTTTTACAGCTCATATCCCATTGGGATTGGGTGTCAAATACAAGTTAGGCAAGCGCCTGAACATTGGCATTGAGTGGGCGATGCACTTTTCGTTGAGCGACGAACTCGATGGAGTGAAAGACCCTTATGGTGTGAAAAGCAGTGGTATTTTTAAGAATACCGACTGTTATAGCACGATGATAGTTGGATTGACGTATAGTTTCGCGCCTAAGTGTAGAACCTGTAACAAAGACTTCTGAATGACAGAACAGATAGATTTAAATCGTATTCCTCGACATATTGCCATCATAATGGATGGCAACGGGCGTTGGGCCGCAGAGCGGGGAAAACCTCGCAGCTTCGGACATCAGGCCGGAGTGGATGCTGTCAGACGTATTACCGCAGCGTGTACGAGGCTCGGTGTGAAGTTCCTTACACTCTATACGTTTTCCACAGAGAACTGGAACAGGCCTGCCGATGAGGTTTCGGCCTTGATGGGACTCGTTTTGTCGTCACTCGAAGACGAGATATTTATGAAGAATAATGTGCGCTTTCGTGTGATCGGCGACATCAAACGATTGCCCGAAGACGTACAGAAAAAGTTGCAGGAGACGATGGAACACACTGCGCAGAATACCGCGATGACGATGGTTGTGGCTTTGAGCTACTCTGCAAGATGGGAGATCGTCGAGGCAATGCGTGTTACTGTGCGTGAAGCAATAACTTTGTCGGAAGACGGAAATTGTGAAGATGTCGTGCAGAAGCTCACCGAAGAGGCGTTCTGTAACCATCTTGAAACACGCTTTATGCCTGATCCTGACTTGCTGATTCGTACTGGTGGAGAGTTGCGTATATCCAATTTCCTGCTTTGGCAGATTGCTTATGCAGAGCTATACTTCTGTGATACCTATTGGCCTGACTTTAAAGAGCAGGATTTGCAACGTGCTATTGTGAGCTATCAACGCCGTCAACGCCGGTTTGGTAAGACCGAAGCACAGGTGGAACAGAGTGAATAGACATAGAGAGAAATGCCTGTTTGTGGGCAAGTCTCGGTATCTTGAAAATATTTTAGATATGAATCATATAAATAAGGTATTGCTTTTGTTGGCCGTGACATTGTGTTTCGGTTTGCAAATAAAGGCACAGGATAAGGTCGATTATCCTGAAATCTCTTACGCTGGCATCCCGCGCACGGTGACGATAGGCGGTATCAACGTGTCGGGAGTTGATGGTTACGAAGACTATGTGCTGACAGGTATCTCGGGATTGAGTGTGGGACAAGAGATCACTATCCCCGGAAACGCGGTGACTGATGCTGTAAAACGCTATTGGAAGCACGGACTTTTCTCGAAAGTAGCCGTCTCCGTCGATTCGATTATCGGCAGTAAGGCTTATCTTCATATTGAACTGCAAGTGCGCCCGCGTGTTTCCACGATTAATTATATTGGTTTGAAGAAATCGGAAAAGGATGATATGGAGGCCAAGTTGGGCTTGCTCAAAGGGTCGCAAGTTACGCCTAATATGATTGATCGTGCCAAAATTCTGGCCAAAAAATATTTTGATGACAAAGGATTTAAGAATGCCGACATCGAGATTAACCAGCGAAACGATGTCGCTAATAAGAATCAGGTAATCTTGGATGTAGTCATCGATAAGAAAGAAAAGATGCGTGTGCACGAGATTCAACTTGTAGGAAATGAGCAGGTTTCGGCTAAACGGATTAAAGGTAGCTTCTTCTCAAAGGGCGCTTTTGCTAAAACGCACGAGGCCGGTAAATTTGCCAACCTGTTGAAATCAAAGAAATACACGCCAGAAAGATGGGAAAAAGACAAGAAAAGCCTAATAGACAAGTACAATGAGCTTGGTTTCCGCGATGCAGCCATTGTCAAAGACAGCGTGTGGAACTATGATGGCAAGCACGTTGATATTTATTTGAAGGTGAACGAAGGTAAGAAATATTATCTGCGTAACATTACTTGGGTGGGCAATACGGTGTACTCGACGGACGATCTGAGTCGTATTCTCGGAATGAAGAGAGGTGATGTATATAACCAAAAACTGTTGGGTAAACGCCTTTCAGAAGACGAAGACGCTGTGGGTAATGCTTATTGGAATAATGGTTACATCTTCTACAATTTGCAACCGACAGAAGTCAACATCGTGGGTGACTCCATTGACTTGGAGATGCGGATAACAGAAGGACAACAAGCACACCTCAGCCATGTTCGTATTAACGGTAATGACCGTCTTTATGAGAATGTAGTGAGACGCGAACTACGTACTAAACCGGGTGATTTATTCTCCAAAGAAGCTCTCCAAAGGTCTGTTCGCGAGTTGGCATCGATGGGTCATTTTGATCCCGAAAAGGTTAATCCGGATGTCAGACCGAACTATGAAGACGGTACGGTAGACGTGAATTGGAATCTGACTCAGAAGTCTAACGACCAGGTTGAGTTCTCGTTAGGTTGGGGGCAGGCTGGACTGATTGCGCGAGTTGGTCTCAAACTCAATAATTTCTCTATCGCCAACCTTTTCAATAAGAATAAAGAGCACCGCGGAATACTGCCTGTCGGCGACGGTGAAGTACTCTCTATAGGAGCCCAAACCAATGCGAAATACTATCAATCTTATAACGTTAACTATTCGACTAACTGGTTTGGAGGCAAGCGTCCGATACAATTTAGCGTGGGAGCTTATTTCTCTAAATACTCAGATGTATCCAGTAACTATTATAATTCGGCGTGGAGGAACAACTATCTGAATTCTCTTTACGGTTACGGACGCAGTTATTATAATAACTATGAGAACTATTACGATCCCGATACGTATATCAAACTCTTCGGTGCCTCATTCGGATGGGGTAAGCGCTTACGGTGGCCGGATGACTATTTCACGCTCTCCGTGCAGCTCGCTTATACCCGTTATATGCTCAAGAATTGGAAATACTTCCTGATGATGAACGGTAATTCCAATAACTTAAACCTTGGAATATCCCTCAGCCGTACATCAACGGATAACCAACTCTTTCCCCGTCGCGGCTCAGATTTCCTCGCTTCGGTGACGGTTACGCCCCCTTGGTCAGCTTGGGATCATAAAGACTATGCTCATTTAGCAACCAATCCCAGGTCGCCTAACTATTCGGCAGAGCAGCAAGAGAAGTTCCGTTGGGTGGAATATCATAAATGGAAGTTCAAAGCCAAGACCTACACGGCGCTGTCCGGCGGTCAGAAGTGTTTCGTTTTGATGACGCGAGTCGAGTTAGGACTGCTCGGATCGTATAATAAAGACAAGAAGAGCCCCTTTGAAACCTATTATATGGGAGGTGACGGAATGAGCGGTTACTCCACAGGTTATGCCGAAGAGACCATCGGTTTGCGTGGTTATGAAAACGGATCGTTGACTCCTCGGGGTGCAGAAGCCTACGCTTACGATCGCTTTTCACTCGAACTCCGCTATCCGTTTATGCTCGGCAATACCACGATTTACGGTTTGACGTTCCTCGAAGCAGGTAATGCGTGGACGCAAACATCTAAGTTCAATCCCTTCGATATGAAGAGAAGTGCCGGTGTCGGTGTACGAATCTTCCTGCCGATGGTAGGTTTGATGGGTATTGATTGGGCTTACGGATTCGATAAAGTATATGGAAAGAAAGGCGGAGGACAGTTCCATTTCATCCTCGGTCAGGAATTCTGACAAGACCAATAACGACAAGATAATTATTAAATAAGGAGAGAATGAAAAAGTTAATGATATTAGCCGTATTCGCTTTAACGGCGGTCGGTGCGAGCGCACAGAAGTTTGCGCTGTTGGATATGGAGTATATCTTGAAGAATATACCTGCTTACGAGCGTGCCAATGAGCAGCTCAACCGAGTCTCCAAGAAGTGGCAGGCAGAAGTGGAAGCACTCAACACGGCTGCCGCAACGATGTACAAGAACTATCAGAACGAGTCTGTCTTCCTCTCGCAAGAGCAAAAGAAGGCTAAGCAAGACGATATTATGAAAAAGGAAAAAGCTGCTGCCGATTTGAAAAAGAAATACTTCGGACCCGAGGGGGAGCTTTTCAAGAAGCGCGCGAGCTTGATAACGCCTATCCAGGAAGAGGTTTACAACATCGTGAAAGAGATTTCCGAGCAACGCGGTTATTCGCTCGTCATCGACCGAAGCAGCGATAACGGCATCATTTTCGGTTCTCCCAGGATAGACATCAGCAATGAAGTGTTGCAAAAGTTAGGCTATTCAAACTAAAAGTTGTATATTTGCAGCCGTATAACGAACAAGAAGATAAACAAACAAAAAATAGAAAACAGAAATGAAAAAGTTTATTTTAACGTTGCTGTTGTTCGCTCCTCTGTCGCTCTTCGCACAGAAATTCGGACACTTAAATGCCCAACAGGTAATGTCGGATATGCCCGAATTTGTGAAAGCCCGTGGTGAAATCGAAGCTAAGGCCAAGCAGTTTGAGAACGACTTAAAAGCTATGCAGGACGAACTTCAGCGCAAGAGCTCGGAGTATGAGAAAGCAAAGAGCACGATGAATGCCACCAAGCAGAAAGAGACTGAGCAGAGTTTGCAAGAGATGTACACGAAGATTCAGCAGACTTATCAGGACAATCAGCAGGCGCTTCAAAAGCTCCAGCAAGAGAAAATGACACCAATCACGAGTAAGTTGGTTGATGCCATCAAGGCAGTAGGCAAGAGCGGCGGCTATGTCTATATTATGGACCTGTCGGCCGGCATCCCTTACATCAGCGATACACTAAGCAAGGATGTCACTTCTGATGTGAAGGCTCAGCTCAACAAGCTCAAATAATATCACCGAATGAATGGGGCGGGCCGTCGGGTCCGCCTTTATTGTTTATCCCAAACGTGTCATACAATGAAGAAGTTTTTGCTTTTCCTGCTTCTCGCAACGCTTTCCCTCGCAGCCAATGCACAGTCACAGCAGTTACGTTTCGGCTATTTCAGCTATCGAGAGGCCTTTGAAACTATGCCCGGCTATGCTGTAATGCAGCGCAATCTCAATGATTTGAAGAACAAATACGATGCTGAAACCAAGCGTGCAGAGGACGAATTTAACAAGAAATACGAAGAGTTTCTCGACGGACAACGCGACTTTGCCCCTTCGATCCGCAACAAGCGGCAGGCCGAATTAATGGATTTAATGAATCGTAATGTGGCTTTCAAGGCTGAGGCCGAGCGCCTGATGGGCAAAGCCAAGGCTGAGGCCGAGGCCCCGTTGAAAGCTAAACTCACTGCCGTCGTGCAGAGAATAGGGCGCGATAAAGGGTATGCCTTTATCCTGAATACCGACAATGATGCAACGCCTTACATTAATCCGGCATCGGGCGAAGATATTTCGGCTGTTGTCAGAGAAGCTGTTGTCCGCTGATTGACCCTTCTCGATAAGGCAATGACACAATGAACGGCAAGGAATCTTTCCCTATGCAGCCCGGCCCCATCGGTGTTTTCGACTCCGGTTACGGCGGACTCACCATTCTGCACAGCATCCGTCAGTTGCTGCCCGATTATGATTATCTCTATCTCGGAGACAATGCGCGGGCCCCGTATGGTGCTCGTTCGTTCGAGATTGTGTATCAATTTACGCGCCAAGCCGTGCTGAAGCTGTTCTCAATGGGATGCCATCTCGTTATTTTGGGGTGTAATACGGCGTCGGCCAAGGCATTACGCACTATCCAACAGAATGATCTTCCACAGCTCGATGAGCGTCGGCGGGTACTCGGAATCATCCGACCCACGGCCGAATCAATCGGTCATCTCACGACGAGTCGGCACATCGGAATCCTCGCCACAGAAGGAACCATCCGCAGCAAAAGCTATAATCTTGAAATAAGAAAGCTCTTTCCCGATATCGAAGTGAGCGGAGTGGCCTGCCCGTTGTGGGCTGCCATCGTCGAGGCTGACGAATCGGGAACACCCGGAGCAGACTATTTCGTGAAGAAACGAATCGACACCCTGATGCAGAAAGATCCGCAAATAGACGCCATTATACTGGGTTGTACGCATTATCCGTTGTTAATGAGCAGTATCAAGAGGTATGTTCCGCAGGGCGTTCGGGTAGTTCCGCAGGGCCGATATGTGGCTGAGAGTCTGCGCGATTACTTGCATCGGCATCCCGAAATGGATGCACGCTGCACCCGACAAGGTCTTTGCCGCTATCTTACAACCGAGAATGCAGCTCGCTTCAAGGCCAGTGCACGCATCTTTCTTAATGAGGATGTAGACGTGAAACACGTTGATTTAGAATGATTTAAACGTATGCAAGAAACAAGACAAAACCGAATTGCGCGACTGTTACAGAAAGAACTCAGTTTGATTTTTCAGTCGCAGACCCGTGCTATGCACGGAGTGATGGTTAGTGTGACGCGTTGTCGCATCTCGCCCGATCTCAGTATCTGCACGGCTTACCTCAGTATATTTCCCTCGGAACGCGGAGACGAGATGCTGCAAAATGTCAATCGCAACGAGAAAACCATCCGTTACGAATTGGGCAAACGCGTGCGTAACCAGCTCCGAATCATCCCCGAGCTCCGTTTCTTCATCGATGACAGCCTCGATTATTTAGAGCGAATCGACGAACTGTTGAATAACGACAAAGGACTTAGCTCAACCCCTGCTCTCACAGAAGGGGAGAGTGATAGGTGAAAGGATATAAAGAGGAAACAAGCTGCAGTTATTTTGTAGAGGCGGATCGGCATATCTGTCCACAAGTAAAAACTTATTCGCTCGCGCCTTACCGAACGTCTGTCGCTCATTAACGGTTAATTGCTCGCTAACTAATCGTTAATTGGCTGCTAACTAACGGTTAATCGCACTGCAAGTAATGCTTAATTGAAGTGTAACTAACGGTTAGTTGCAAGGTAAAAAGCCATCTCTTGTTTTTCAAGTCACAAAAACGCAATGGAAAATAACAACTCAACTGAGCAATATATTACTCCCCTCTCCCAAGAAAGAGGGGCCGAAGGTGAACCTTTTTCCTCATCGTTCAGCTCTCGAAAAAGGGTCCGAACCAGGGCTTTCTCTTTCTTTATTGCTCGCCGTTATCTCTTTTCCAAGAAGAGTACGCACGTTATCAACATCATCAGTATCATCTCGGTGGTCGGCGTTTCGGTGGCAACGATGGCTTTGGTGATAGTTCTCAGCGTCTTCAACGGCTTTCACGACCTTGTTGCTTCATTCTTTACCGATTTCGATCCGCAGTTAAAGGTGATGCCGGTAATGGGTAAAACGGCACCGGCTGACGACCCGGTTCTCACCCAAATACGCCGACTCTCGCAAGTAGATGTGGCCACCGAGTGTATAGAAGACAATGCTTTGGCCGTTTATCAAGATAAACAAGCGATGGTAGTCATCAAAGGTGTGGATGACAACTTTGCCGAACTTACCCACATCAAGGACATCCTTTACGGCGAAGGAGCCTTTGACTTGCGGGCCGGCAACCTGCAATACGGTACCATCGGTATTCGACTTGCACAGGATTTAGGCACGGGAACGCGGTGGAAAGGTGGTTTGAAGGTCTATGCTCCGCTTAAAGATGGGCAGCCGGATCTGTCTGATCCCGCCTCATCATTCGTTGTCGACTCGCTTGATTCGCCCGGAGTGGTCTTCTCTGTCAAGCAATCTAAGTACGACAAGAGCTATATCATTGCTCCGATAGCCTTTGCGCGCAATCTGTTTGGTGAACAGGGATTCCTCTCTTCGCTTGAATTGAGGCTCAAGGCGGGTAGCGATCTCGAGTCTGTCAAACGTGAGATGCAGCAGATTGCGGGTGATAAATATCGCGTTCTCGACCGATTCGAGCAGCAGGATGACACGTTTCAGATTATGGCTATCGAAAAAATCATCGCCTATATCTTCCTGACCTTTATCTTAGTGGTGGCTTGTTTCAATATCATCGGTTCGCTTTCGATGCTGATTATCGATAAAAAAGACGATGTGGTGACGCTTCGCAATCTCGGCGCCGACGACCGACAGATCACGCGGATATTTCTTTTCGAAGGACGAATGATTTCGTTTATCGGTGCTGTAATCGGAATTTTGCTGGGCCTTTTGCTGTGTTGGCTGCAACAGGAATACGGTTTTGTGCATCTCGGCGACAGCGATGGGTCGTTCGTTGTCAATGCTTATCCAGTGAGTGTGCATTACATCGATGTCACGATTATCTTCTTTACGGTTATCACTGTGGGGTGGTTGGCAGTATGGTATCCCGTTAGATACTTCAGCCGTCGCCTCTTGAATGTGTGAGGTTTCTCGTCTTTCATCCAATTGATAATTGGGAATAGCTCATTGACAATTGTTCTTTCGTCCTCTATAAACACAAAAACGGCGGTTCCGTTAAAGAACCGCCGTTTCTCGTATGCAGTGTATCCTACTTCTGGATTGCGTCAGAAAGCTCTGCGCCGGCTTTGAATTTAGCCACCTTCTTAGCGGCAATCTTAATCTTTTGTTTGGTTGCCGGGTTGATACCTTCACGTGCGGGGCGCTCGGTTACGCTGAATGTGCCGAAGCCGATCAGTTGTACTTTGTCACCAGCCACAAGTGCTTTCTTCAATGTGTCAACACAAGCCTCTAAGGCTTTCTTTGCATCAGCCTTGCTCAAACCGGCTCCTGCTGCAATCTTCTCGATTAATTCTGATTTGTTCATAACTTTGTTTATTAAATTGGATGATACTTAACTCTTTTGTTGTTATTCGCTGACAAATATAGAACTTTCATCTTGAAAATCAAACAAAAAACACAAAAAAGTGCGCAATTTAGCGTAAAATAGTGCTTCGAGGACTGTTTTTGTGCTTTATAACGGATATTTTTCGTATTTTTGCGGGCATAAAACGATAACGTAACTTGATTGATTTTCGAATGCGAACGATTCCTGTTGTGACCAAGAATCTGCTTATCTGCAACGTCTTGGCGTTTCTTTTGATGTATGTGTTGAGGTCTGTTTCGGGCGTCGACTTAAACGACTTGTTGGGTCTGCATTTCTTAATGGCTTCCGATTTCCATATTTATCAACTCGTGACTTATATGTTTATGCACGCCGGTTTCGAGCATATCCTTTTCAATATGTTTGCACTTTGGATGTTCGGTTGTGTCGTGGAACGAGTGTGGGGACCGCAGAAATTTCTCTTTTATTATATTTCCTGTGGTGTCGGCGCAGGTCTTTTGCAAGAGGCAGCACAGTTCGGATCCATCTATTTCGAACTTTATTCGCAGACACCCATTGGCTTTTCACAGGCTATTGAAGTGATGAGAGCCAACGCATCGGGCCTCAATGGATTGACCACGGTGGGTGCATCGGGTGCTATTTATGCGATATTGCTGGCCTTCGGAATGATTTTTCCGGAGGAAAGAATCTTCATTTTCCCGCTTCCGGTACCTATTAAAGCCAAGTGGTTTGTGTGTGGTTATGCCGCAATCGAATTGTTTTCGGCTCTTGCAACACCCGGAGATAACGTGGCACATTTGGCCCATCTCGGTGGAATGTTATTCGGTTTCCTGATGATTCGTTACTGGCAGCGTCATCCGGTAGCCGCAAATGGCTATGGAAAGTCACGCGGAGAACAGTTCTTTCAGAATCTGCGCAGTCGGTGGGAACAGCGTACCGGTAAGTCGACCGATCAGCATCGGCCTGACGACAATACGCCGAATGAGTCCGATTGGGACTACAATGCGCGTAAAAAAGACGAACAGGAAGAGATTGATCGTATCTTGGACAAGATTCGGAAAAGTGGTTACGACAGTTTGACCAAGGCTGAAAAGCAGCGGCTTTTCGAGCAAAGTAACAAGTGAGATGATCAGACAATTGAAGCGATTGACGGTTCAATTGGTGGCAGGCGCTAATGTCGCCACCGTTATTCTGATGTTTTTGGTGGGCTATTCAGACCGTATCAACCCTGTCAGTCATCCTATTTTGGCCACTGTGGGACTCATTTTCCCGGTCTTTTTGGTATTGAATCTCGGCTTTTTGGTGTTTTGGCTGATCTTTAAATGGCGTTATGCACTGATTTCTTTCATTGGTTATATCATCTGTTATGGGCCTGTTCGGACATATTTCCCGGTGAATGTGAGTCGTGAAGCACCCCAAGGCTGTATCAAAGTAATGTCTTTCAATGTATGGTTGTTCGCCTGTTGGACCGTAGAAGAAGGTAAACCGAATCCTATTGTGGATTATCTTGCTGCGCAAGATGCCGATATCCTGTGTCTGCAAGAATCTCAAATGGCTACTACTGATGGGCAGAGATACCTTGATTCTGTGATGTCCAAGCATTATCTTTATGCCGATACAGTGCAGAAAAACCGTGGAGATGTTATCGCATTGTATAGTAAATATCCTATCCTCAGGCACGAACAGATCCGTTATGAGTCGCGAGGCAATGTTAGCGCAGCGTTTCACGTTAAATTAGGAAATGATACCGTGATTGTGATTAACAATCATTTGGAAAGTGTCGGCTTATCTCCCGAAGATAAATCGCAGTTTAAGGAGATGATGAAAGGTCAGCTCAAAGGAGAGACTTCTAAGCGAGAGTCGCGCCGATTGATTGACAAACTCGCCGAGGCTGCGCGCAAACGGGCTCCACAGGCAGATGCCGTGGCCCGCTATATAAGGGCCCATCGCGGCCGGAGCATCATCTGTTGCGGCGATTTTAACGATAGTCCGATTTCTTATGCACGTCGAGTTGTGGCCCGCGAGCTCACGGATTGCTATGTGGCAACGGCCAACGGAGCGGGCATTTCATATCATCACAACGGTTTCTACGTGCGAATTGACAATCTGATGTGCTCTGATGACTGGGTGCCTTACAATTGTGAAGTGGATGATAAGTTCGGTTTCTCGGATCATTATCCCATCTCTTGCTGGCTAAAAAAACGCTAAATGCCTGATTTTTGAATAATAAAGAGGTATAAATTTTCTGTTATCTGAAAATTTGTTTACCTTTGCACGGCTTATATTCTGTTATTGAATGAACAATTAAATATAATAAAATACAAAATGCAAAACAAAGGAATTGTAATTGTAACGGCCGTATTGCTGACACTTGCAAGCATCTTTTATCTGTCGTTCTCAGTCGCAACGAACTATTATGACAGCCAAGCGGCAAAGCTGAAAGACCCTATTGCACAGCAGGATTATAAGGATTCGGTGAAGTATTTGGGTATTTACTCTTACCAAAAATGCTTGGAGACACAGATAGGACTGGGTCTTGACCTCAAAGGAGGTATGAATGTGATCCTCGAAGTGTCTGTTCCTGATGTGATTGAAATGCTGGCCGACCATAAGACCGACCCCGCTTTCGTGAAGTCAATGAAGCAAGCCAAGGCAGAAGAAGAGACTAGTCAGGCTGACTTTATCTCGCTTTTCACCAAGTATTATCATCAAAACGCACCGGGACATCACCTTGCTGAGATCTTTGCTACACAACAGTTGCAGGGAAAGGTGTCGCCGCAGAGTTCCGATTCAGAGGTAGAGAAAGTGTTGAGAAGCGAAGTTCAGGCTGCTATCGACAACTCTTTCAATGTTGTTCGCACACGTATCGATAAATTCGGAGTGGTTCAACCCAACATCCAAAAGCTCGAAGGACAAGAAGGACGCATAATGGTTGAGATGCCGGGTGTACGTGAACCCGAGCGGATGCGTAAACTTTTGCAGGGCAGTGCGAACTTAGAGTTCTGGGAAACATACAATTCCGACGAAATCATTCCTTACTTGCAGCAGATCGATCAGCGCTTAGCCAACGGCGAAAGCGAGCAGAACGATACGGCGAATCTAAAAAAATCAACTGCTGATACAACTCAGACAACACAGGCTAAGGCCCCGACAGCTGAGCCGAAGTTCCGACTCAAAGGCGTAAATGCAGCCAATGCAAATGCGGTTAAGGAGAGTTCGGATGCGCAAATGGCACAAGCCAAGAAACTTCATCCGCTTCTTGCAATGTTGCAACCTACAAACGGGCAGCTCTCTATGGTGGGATTGGCCAATGTTCGAGATACGGCAGCCATCAATCAAGTTATCCATTCGGCTGTAGCCAAGCAGATCTTGCCTTCCGATGTGAAGCTGTTGTGGAGCGCCAAGCCCACGGATATGTATCAAGGAGCTAAGAATATTTATGAGCTTCACGCCTTGAAGATGACCTCTTCCAATGGACGCGCACCTTTGGAAGGTGATGTTGTGACCGACGCTAAGGATCAATTCAATCCCACAACAGGCCAACCTGAGGTCAGTATGTCGATGAATTCCGAGGGCGCTCGCCGTTGGTCGGCTCTCACCAAGGCAAATGTGGGCAAGGCCATAGCCATTGTTCTTGATGGTGTAGTATATACTTCGCCTCGTATTTTGGGTGAAATCGATGGCGGACAGTCATCTATTACCGGGCATTTCACCATTGAAGACACTAAGGATTTGGCCAATACACTCAAATCCGGACGTATGCCAGCTCCCGCCCGCATTGTTCAAGAGGAGGTGGTAGGGCCTACGCTCGGTGCACAATCTATTCAACAAGGTGTCGTTTCATTTGTAATCGCTTTCATCGTACTGATGCTTTATATGGTCATTATGTACGACTTCATTCCTGGAATGATGGCTAACTGTGCCCTGCTTGTCAACTTATTCTTCACGTTAGGTATCTTAACGTCTTTCCAAGCAGCATTGACAATGTCCGGAATTGCAGGAATGGTGCTCTCGTTAGGTACTGCCGTCGATGCCAACGTGCTTATTTACGAACGAACCAAAGAAGAACTCAAAGCCGGAAAAGGCATCAAACAGGCCATTGCTGCGGGTTACAGCAACGCGTTCTCAGCCATTTTCGACTCCAATTTGACGAGTATCATCACCGGTATTATTCTTTATGTCTTCGGTACCGGCCCCATCCGAGGCTTTGCTACGACGTGGATCATCGGTATTTTGTGTTCATTCTTCACAGCAGTTTATCTTACCCGACTGGTTTATGAGAACCGTTTGAAACACGATAAGTGGCTCAAACTCGATTTCACTACACGTTTTTCGCGCAATCTGATGCAGAATGTGCACTTCCCGTTTATGAGTATTTACAAACGCACATTTGCTCTTGTGAGTGTTGCTTTGGTTGTGTTCGCTATTAGTTTTGTTGTTCGCGGACTCAGCAAGAGCATCGATTTCACTGGCGGACGTAATTATGTGATCGCTTTCGAACGTCCAGTTGAACCCGAGCAGGTGCGAGGCATTCTTTCAAATGCATTCCCCAGCTGCAACACCAGCGCTTTGGCACTCGGTACGGATCATAAAACCATACGCGTGTCGACCAACTATAAGATCGAAAGTAATAGCCCTACGGTGGACGACGAGGCTGAAGACATTCTCTACAATGCTTTGAAGAAGGGCGGACTCGTATCTCAAAAGAATGTCGATTCGTTTAAGAATCCCGACATAAGACAAGGCGGTTCCATCATCAGCAGCACCAAGGTAGGTCCCTCTGTGGCCAAAGATATCACTTATGGCGCCATCATCAGCGTGCTGTTTGCATTGGTTGCAATCTTTATTTACATTCTCGTTCGGTTCCGTAATGTGGCTTTCTCCGTCGGTTCTACCATCGCTTTGGCTATCGATACGTTTGTAGTTATCGGTTTCTATTCGTTACTTTGGGGCGTGATGCCGTTCTCACTGGAAATCGACCAGACGTTTATCGGTGCTATTCTGACCGTGATCGGTTACTCCATTAATGATAAAGTGGTGGTGTTCGACCGTATTCGCGAGAATATGAGACTGCATCCCAAGCGGAGTCTTCAAGCTCTTTTCAATGACAGTATCAATCAGACGCTGGCCCGTACGGTCAATACATCGTTCTCAACGTTGATAGTTCTCCTCTGTATTTTGTTCCTCGGAGGTGAGAGTATACAGAGTTTTGCATTCGCGATGAGCCTCGGTGTTGTCTTCGGTACATTGTCTTCTATCTTCATTGCGTCTCCGATTGCTTACTTGGTTTTAGGTTATCGCATTAAGGAAGAGGCCGTAGCGGTTGCCCAAGCATAGGCAGTTGTCTATCTGCTTATAAATGGCGATTTTGTCATTAATAGTTCTTTTCCCCCGCCGATATGTTCGGCGGGGGCTTTTTGTTTATGAGTTAGCCATCGTTTCATCTCCGTTCTTTCTGCGAAAGAAGAGAGAACGGAGATGTTTCTGTATATGATTGAGTCTGATGTTCGTATGTTTTGAGTTGATAGGCTTATATATTGAATATCAATTAGATACAAAGCCTATTGCAAGTAACGGCTAATGACACACTAATTAACCGTTAGATGCGTAGCGAATAACGGTTAAACGCGATGCAATTAGCCGTTATTTGTAAGGTAACTGACGGTTAATTGTAAAGCTGTTTGTATCTATTTGATTTTCAGTAATATACTTAACAAATGCCGATGGTGAAAGTTGAAAGGTGAAAATGTGGAGAAATGAAAAGGTGAAAAAGATGATTTATCACTCTAATCACCTCTTTCACCTTTCCATTTCTCCACATTTTCACCTTTCAAATATACCTTTTCCCGCGTAAATAAACCTTTTCGATGATAGGAGTTGTATAAGCGTAAGGAATGAAATCGATGCTGGGAATGGGATGGGTGATGATGAAACTGGCAGTATAACCGATGTCTAACGAGCCGAATGTGCTGCTTTCGCCCATTGCATAAGCCGAGTTGATGGTGGCGGCATTGATGGCTTCGGCTGGCATTAGCCGCATTTTGATGCACGAAAGCGATATGATGAACTTCATATCTCCCGATGGTGTGGAGCCCGGATTATAGTCGCTGGCCACTGCTATGCCTAAACCCGCATCGAGCATAGCACGTGCCGGGGCAAAGGGTAGGTTCAAAAAGAACGACGTTCCGGGCAGACACGTGGGCATCGTGGAGCTTCCTTGTAGTATTGCAATGCCTCGTTTGTCCATACTTTCGAGGTGATCTACCGAGAGTGCGGCGTGTTCTACGCCCACCGCTACGCCTCCCGAAGGAGCCAATTCTTCTGCGTGAATCTTGGGAAGAAGCCCCCATCGGGCGCCCGCTTCTAATATTCGGGCTGTCTCTTCGACGGTAAAGAACCCCTCATCGCAGAACACATCGATGTACTTTGCAAGCTGTTGGCGTCCCACTTCGGGAATCATCTCTTTGATCAACATATCTACATACGCACTCTGTCGGCCCGAATAGGCGCGGCTCACGGCGTGAGCGCCAAGGAAAGTAGGCACAACCTGAATAGCTGACGACTGGCCGATGCGGCGTATGACACGTAACATTTTCAGCTCATCGGCCGTGTTCAGTCCGTAGCCCGACTTGATTTCGATGCATCCGGTGCCCTTGCTGATCACTTCGTTTACACGTACCATCGCCTGCTCGAACAGTTCGTCTTCGTCCATCTCGTGCAGTCGGTCGGCCGAATTGAGGATTCCGCCACCGCGACGGGCTATTTCTGCATAGCTCAATCCGCGTATTTTGTCGACAAATTCGCCCTCGCGACTGCCTGCATAAACGATGTGTGTGTGAGAGTCGCACCACGTAGGGAGCACTGTTCCGCCCTTGGCGTCTTCAACTGTGATGCTCTCCGGCAAGTCGATTTTCGACAACTCGTCCATCAAGCCGTAGCCTTTCACCTTATCGTCGTCCACAAGGAGGTAAGCGTTTTGCAAGGTTTCGAGCTCTTGCATTTCTTTTCCTTGCAGGCGCAGACGACCTTTTCGCCTGATGCCTGCAAGGATTCCGATGTTAGTTATTAATAAATTCATTTTCCAAGAATTGAACAGAGGCAGCGATTAAGGGGTACATCACGGTGTCGTCTGCAACGAAAGGAACCACCCGTCGATAGTCGGCGAAGATCTTTTCGATGGCCGGCGACGATTTCATCGGGCGTCGGAATTCTAATGCTTGAGCTGCATTGAAAAGCTCGATGGCTAATACCCGCTCAGTGTTCTGTACCACTTTCCACAGCTTGGTGGCCGCATTTGCCCCCATACTCACGTGATCTTCTTGCCCCTGACTTGATGGAATGCTGTCTACGGAAGCCGGTGTACTGAGCTGTTTACTAAGACTTACCAGCGAGGCTGCCGTGTATTGGGGAATCATAAAGCCGCTATTCACGCCGGGATTGGCTACGAGGAAGCTCGGCAAACCGCGTGTTCCCGATACTAATTTATATATTCTGCGCTCGGAGATATTGCTGAGTTCGGTTAGTGCAATGGCTAAGAAGTCCATCGGTTGAGCGATAGGCTCGCCGTGGAAGTTGCCCGATGAGATGATAATGTCTTCTTCGGGAACCACCGTCGGATTATCGGTTGCTGCATTGATTTCTACTTCCAAGACCGATTTTACATACTGATAGGTGTCTTTGCAGGCTCCGTGTACTTGCGGAATGCAACGGAACGAATAGGGATCTTGCACATAAGGTTTGGCGAGTTGGCCTATTTCGCTGCCTTCCAAAAGCGTTCTCATCCGCTCGGCTGTATCCATTTGGCCGCGATGGGGCCTTACCCGATGGACAGCTGGCGTGAAAGGTTCTACCAATCCTTGGTAAGCGTCAAGCGACATAGCCGCTATGCGGTCGGCCCAATCAAGCATTTTACCTGCCCGAATCAATGCCCATATGCCGAAAGCGGCCATATTCTGCGTGCCGTTGAGCAGTGCTAAACCTTCTTTCGAGCCCAATTCAATGGGCTTCCAATTGAATTTCTGACAGAGTTCGGCACCTGTTATCACTTTGCCTTGGTATTCTACCTCGCCCAATCCGAGTAAAGGCAAACTGAGATGGGCCAGCGGAACGAGGTCGCCCGACGCTCCGAGCGACCCTTGGCGATAGATAATGGGGTAGACATCGTTATTGAAAAAGTCGACGAGTCGCTGCACGGTGTCGAGCTTTGAGCCTGAATACCCATAGCTGATTGACTGTATTTTGAGCAGCATCATTATCTTGACGATCTCGTTGGGCATACGTTCGCCCGTGCCGCAAGCGTGCGACATTACCAAGTTTTTCTGTAACTGAGACAGCTGGTCGGCATCGATCGAGATGTGGCAAAGCGATCCGAAGCCCGTAGTTACACCGTAAATGGGGCGGTTGCTTACGTTCATCTTGCTGTCTAAATATTCCCGACACTTCACGATTCGTGCTTTAGCGTCATCGCTCAGTTCGATTTTGTAACCGCGGGTAATGATTTCATCGATCTTCTCTATCGTGAGATGATCGGCACTGATTTGATGAATCTTCATTCGAAAGTTTGTTTGATAAGTTCTGTTGGTAGTTGACAAGAAATCAGATTGACAAATAGTTGGGGCCTTATAATGACTTAGATAATCCCTTTTTCCCCTTGTTCACTCGTTTACTTGTTCACTTGTCAATTACTCAACTCTTAAAAATTGGGTTAAAATAAATTGTTAATGAGATTATCGTCTACCAAGTTCGGCAGGGTAACTTGCAGCTCGGGCGTGCGTGCCATTTCACGTTTGATGGCGTCGATCGACCCCGAATTGCGTGCCCATGACCGTCGGCTGATGCCGTTGTTGACGTCCCAGAAGAGCATACTCTTGATGTGTCGGGCTGCATCGGGGCTTCCGTCGACCACCATTCCGAATCCGCCGTTGATCACTTCGCCCCAACCTACGCCGCCGCCATTATGTATTGACACCCACGTTGCACCTCGGAAAGCATCTCCGATGACGTTTTGGATGGCCATATCTGCGCAGAATTGCGAGCCGTCATAGATGTTGGAGGTCTCCCGGAAAGGTGAATCCGTACCCGAAACATCGTGATGATCGCGACCGAGAACTACCGGACCGCGAAGCTCTCCACGCTTAACGGCGTCGTTGAAAGCCAATGCTATCCGGGTGCGTCCTACTGAATCGGCATACAAAATGCGTGCCTGCGAACCCACGACGAGATGATTTCGTCCGGCTTCTTTAATCCAATGGATATTGTCTTCGAGCTGACCGGCGATGTCGGGTGTGGCATTGTGCAGTTCGTCTTCGAGCACTTCGGTGGCCAAACGGTCGGTAATTTCCAAATCGTGAGGGTCTTCCGAGGCGCAGACCCATCTGAAAGGACCGAACCCATAATCAAAAAACAGCGGTCCCATAATGTCTTGCACGTAAGAGGGATAGCGGAATTTGCCGTCCGAAAGCATAATATCCGCACCCGCTCTGCTGGCTTGAAGCAGGAATGCATTGCCGTAATCGAAGAAATACATACCGTCGGCTGCAAGTCGGTTGATTGCTTTCACCTGCCGACGAAGCGATTCTTGCACTCGATTTTTAAACTCTTCGGGGTCGTCGGCCATCATTTTATTGGCCGATTCGAATGTCATCCCGACGGGATAATATCCTCCCGCCCATGGGTTATGCAGTGAAGTCTGATCACTTCCGAGGTCGACGTGGATGCCTTCTGCTGCCAAACGCTCCCAAAGATCGACTACATTGCCAACGTAAGCCATAGACACGGCTTTACGTTCGGATACATATCGGCGGATGGCCGGTATCAGTTCGTCGAGGTTTTCGTGCAGTTCGTCTACCCAACCTTGGTCGAAGCGCTTGCGCGCAGCCATCGGATTGATCTCTGCCGTGACGCTAACCACGCCGGCAATGTTACCTGCTTTGGGTTGTGCTCCTGACATTCCGCCGAGTCCCGAAGATACAAACAGCATCCCGTGAATATCCTTTTGACCCGGTTTTAACTGTTTGCGGGCTGCATTGAGCACCGTAATTGTTGTGCCGTGAACGATTCCCTGCGGACCGATATACATATAAGAGCCCGCCGTCATTTGTCCGTACTGGCTCACTCCGAGTGCATTGTCACGCTCCCAATCATCCGGTCGTGAGTAGTTTGGTATCACCATACCGTTTGTTACGACAACTCTCGGCGCGTCTTTATGTGATGGAAAGAGTCCCAAAGGATGTCCGGAGTACATTACCAGGGTCTGTTCGTCGGTCATTTTACTAAGGTATTGCATCGTAAGTCGGTACTGTGCCCAGTTCTGAAACACAGCTCCGTTGCCACCGTAAGTGATAAGTTCGTGCGGGTGTTGGGCCACCCGGGGATCCAAATTGTTCTGAATCATCATCATAATGGCCGCAGCCTGCGCAGAATGATGAGGATATTCGTTCACCGGACGGGCATACATTGCATAAGTCGGACGGTACCGATACATATAGATTCGGCCGTAACGACGAAGCTCTTCGGCAAATTCGGGGGCCAGTTCGGCGTGCAGTTGCTTGGGGAAATACCGTAAAGCGTTGCGTAGGGCGAGCCGTTTTTCCTCCTCATTTAATATGTCTTTGCGTTTCGGTGCGTGACTGACCGAGGTGTCATACGGTTGCAATGGAGGCAGTTCTACGGGTATTCCACCCGTGATATCGTTGATAAATTCTTGTTGTGTCATAGTGGTTCGTGATGTATTATAGTTTGCTTTCCACGATATTCATAATCTCTTTCTCTGCCTCGTTGGCTTTAGCAATCAGTTGGTTAGCCTCTGCTATGAGTATGTCTGCTGTCTCGCGGTCTTTCAATCCGCCTGCGTTGATCTTGACATTAAGGCCCGCCCCGAGTACGGCAGCACGTGCGGCAAGAGCGCCGACACCGGCATCCGACACGCTGTTGGGGTTTCCTTCCTCGGCCATTGCACGACAGATGTCGAATGTGCAATAAGCAGCCTGCATTGTATGCAGTGGTACTTGTGTGGCGTAAAGCGTGGCTTCCTGAATAGCTTTGCTGCGAGCCGCCTTATCTTCGGCCGTTTGTTTGGGTAGGGCGAATGCCGACATAATGCGGTTGAAAGCCTCGGTGTCTTCGTCGACAAGTTCTAATAGCTCTGCGATTTGCTCCTGGCCGCGGTCTGCCCAACGGCTGAATTTCTCCCATTGCGCATCCCATCCGCGTTTGTGAGACGACAGATTGGCCACCATCGTACCCAAAGCGGCAGCCAAAGCGCCCATATATGCGGCGATGGTTCCACCTCCCGGAGCCGGCGATTCACGTGAAGTCTCCTCGGCAAAGTGTTTTACGGTGAGGTCGATCAGGCGCGATTGCTTGTCGATATCCTCCAAAAGGAACTCTATTACCTTCTCTCTTGGGTTGAAAGGTTTAAGATCCGACAGGCCCATTGAGCGTATAGCGATGTCTATGATATCCGTTTCGGGGATGCCGGTAGAGCGTTGTTGTTTTTCAAGAAAATACTTGCCGGCCTCGATCAGTGTGCGTTTCGGGATGAGTCCCACGATTTCGGTGCCCGTGATTCGCACGCCTCGGTTTTGCGCACAACGGCAAACTTCGTCGAATGCCACGTGCAACGGTGTGGCGTTTATATCGGTGATATTCATCGAAACCTGTGCAATCTTATATTCATCGATATACCAACCGATAGCCTTCGTGCCTTTGAGCGTGCCCGGTTGCATTACGGGCTGTCCCTGTTCGTCGGTTTTTATCTTGCCCGTCAATGCGTCTCCCTCACGCAAAGGACGGCCTTTTTCGCGTACGTCGAAGGCTATGGCGTTGGCGCGACGCGTGGAAGTGGAATTGAGATTGAAGTTGGTGGCGATGAGAAAGTTGCGTGCTCCGACGGCCGTACAGCCCGTTCGGGCCAGCTTCTCATCATAAGGGCGCGCCCCGAAGTCGGGTTCTTTACCCGGCGTATTGACCTTTTCGGGCAGTGCTTCGTATTCGCCTTTTCGGCAAACGGCCAAATTCCGGCGTTCGGGTGTGCGTGCAGCGGCTTCGTAACAGTAGGTGGGTACACCGAGATTGTCGGCAATGCGCTGTGCCAAACGGCGTGCCAGGTCGGCGCATTCGTCCAGAGTGATATTTGAAACAGGTATCAGCGGCAGCACGTCTGTGGCTCCCATACGCGGATGAGCACCGTGATGCAGGCGCATATCGATGATCTGCGAGGCTTTCTCTACGGCCAGATAAGCCGCCTCTATCACGTCTTCGGGACTCCCGACAAAGGTTACCACGGTACGGTTGGTGGCCTCGCCCGGGTCGACATCTAACAACTTGATGCCCTTTGAACGCTCGATGATGTCGGTAATCTGCTTGATTACTTCCGGATTTCGACCTTCGCTGAAATTCGGAACGCACTCGACGATTTGTTTTTCTTTTTTCATATTATGATTGTTTAGTTTGTAGTTAACGTTTGATATACGGTCACAAATTTAGCAAGGTTTATCTGATTCGACAATCTTTAATATGAAAATCATCTGAGGTTTTAACTCTTTTAACTTTTAATGCAATGCAATGTGTTTTGCGGTGAGTTGTTGGTTGTGAAATAGGGGTAGATTGATCGCGTGATGATTAACTGTTAATCGTCACGCGAAAAGCCGTTAATCAGCGCGCATTTAACGGTTAAACGGCGGGTAATTAACGATTAATCGTCGGGTGTTTAATGGTTAATTGCAAGGCATTTAGGTTTCTCTGTGTAAACGATTGAAAGTCATATGTATAGCAAGGGGTAATGAAAGGTGTTTCGTGCGATGATCGTACGATTTGCAAGAGTAAGTAACAAAAAGTCAGTTAAAAACTTGTTTTATTGGCAAATAAGCTGTAATTTTGCACCCGCTAATCGTGGCCACGTGTCACAAAAACAGTTGTACTAACAAGATTTTAAAATAAACAAGAATGATTATTGTACCAGTAAAAGATGGCGAAAACATCGAAAGAGCTTTGAAAAAGTTCAAGAGGAAATTTGAAAAAACAGGTGTTGTAAGAGAATTACGCGCACGTCAGCAGTATGATAAGCCATCTGTTTTGAAAAGACTCAAGATGGAACACGCTGTCTACGTTCAGAAGTTGCGCTCGGTGGAGGAGTAAAATTCTTCGCAGGAAATTTGGTAGTTTGAATTAATTTTCGTACATTCGTTGCCGAAAAGTTGTGGTTTGCTCATATGGCCGATGGCTTGGGGCATTCGCAACGAGTCGAAACATCGTGATGATTGGAGCAGCGTTGTATGATGACAGAAGAATTTTTGAACTACCTGCGATATGAGCTCAACCGCTCGGAACTGACGGTCAAGAGTTACGGCGAGGATCTGCAAGGCTTCGAGTCGTATTTCAAAAGTTTGGAAACTCATCTCTCTTGGGAGTCGATAGACGCCGATGTCATCCGTGATTGGATGGAGAGTATGATGGATAAAGGAAACACCGCAACCTCAATCAATCGGAGATTGAGTGCTGTGCGTTCCTTTTATCGTTTTGCATTGTCGCGTCGCTTGGTTCAGGAAGACCCAGCTCGTTGTGTCGTCGGTCCGAAGAAGAATAAGCCGTTGCCGCAATTCGTGCGCGAAGAGGAGATGGATCGCCTTTTAGATGTGCTTCCTTGGGATGTGAACGATTATAAAGAGGTCCGTGCGCGTACAATAATTATATTGTTTTATGAAACCGGAATTCGGCTCGCCGAGTTGATCGGAGTGGATGATTCGGCTGTAGACTTTGTCGGTCGGCAGCTGAAAGTGACAGGGAAACGAAACAAACAGCGCATTATTCCATTCGGAGCAGAGTTACATCAAGCACTTATCAGCTATTTGAGTCTGCGTGATTCGCAGGTAGAAAAGCATTCCGATGCACTGTTTTTGACAGAAGATGGAGATAGAATGAGTCATCAGCAGGTGCGCAATGAGGTGAAAAAACACTTGTCGCGGGTGTCTACTTTGAAGAAGCGAACGCCCCACGTGCTGCGCCATTCGTTTGCAACGGCAATGCTGAACAACGAAGCCGGGTTGGAAAGTGTGCAGAAGTTGTTGGGACACGAGAGCCTTTCGACCACCGAAATCTATACACATACCACTTTTGAACAGTTGAAACGAGTTTATACAAATGCCCATCCCAGGGCTTAACCTTTAAAAATAGGAGATCACTATGGAAGTAAAAATTCAGTCGATTCACTTCGATGCAACCGAGAAATTACAGGCGTTTGTTGAAAAAAAAGTCGCCAAGTTGGAGAAGTCTTACGAGGATATTCAGAAAGTAGAGGTACAATTGAAAGTTGTCAAACCTGCAACGGCCTTGAATAAAGAGGCGAGTCTCACCGTGACAGTGCCCGGAACGACTCTGTTCGTGGAGAAAACGTGCGACTCATTCGAGGAGAGTGTAGATCAGTGTGTGGATTCGATGAAAGTCCAATTGACGAAATTCAAGGAAAAAATGAGAAATCATTGAAAAAAGTTTAGAAAAGTTTTGGCGGTTAAAAAATAATCCGTATCTTTGCAGCCGTTTTACAACACGTCCTAATGCGATGCCAGACGGCTGCAAGGATTTGCCTCTTTAGCTCAGTTGGCCAGAGCACGTGATTTGTAAT
>NZ_CAUTUT010000007.1:0-117237 GCF_963541955.1 Hoylesella pleuritidis
AAATGGCTAAAGAAGTTGCTGGATTAATCAAATTACAGATTAAAGGTGGCGCTGCGAATCCTTCACCGCCAGTAGGACCTGCACTGGGTTCTAAGGGTATCAATATTATGGGATTCTGCAAGGAGTTCAACGCCAGAACCCAGGATAAAGCGGGGAAAATTATTCCTGTTGTTATCACTTACTATACAGATAAGTCATTCAGCTTTGTTCTCAAAACTCCTCCCGCGGCTGTTCAGTTGAAGGAGGCGGCAAAAGTAAAGACTGGTTCTGCTCAGCCCAACCGCCAGAAAGTAGCATCTGTTACTTGGGATCAGGTTAGGGCCATTGCGGAGGACAAGATGTCCGATCTCAACTGCTTTACTGTCGAGAGTGCTATGAAACTTGTTGCCGGTACGGCGAGAAGTATGGGTATTACTGTAAAAGGGGACTTCCCGGGTTAATAATGAATGATTAGGGATGACTGATAGTGAATGAGAGTTATCTTCGGTATTCAAGAATCGCTAATCCAATTAAACTTCAATTAAGAAAATGAGTAAACTGACAAAAAATCAAAAATCAGTAGCTGAAAAGGTTGAAGCAGGGAAGACTTACACATTGAAAGAAGCGGCAGCATTGGTGAAGGAGATTACCACCACCAAGTTTGATGCGTCGCTGGATATTGATGTGCGTTTAGGTGTAGACCCGCGAAAAGCAAACCAGATGGTGCGTGGTGTCGTATCGCTTCCGAACGGAACCGGTAAGGTGATGCGTGTTCTCTGTCTTTGCACTCCTGATCAGGAAGCTGCTGCTAAGGAAGCAGGTGCTGATTATGTTGGTCTCGACGAGTATATCGAGAAGATCAAAGGTGGTTGGACGGATATTGATGTCATCATTACGATGCCGTCTTGTATGGGTAAAATCGGTCCTTTGGGCCGTGTGCTCGGTCCTCGCGGCTTGATGCCGAATCCTAAGAGCGGAACTGTGACGATGGATGTTGCGAAAGCTGTAAAAGAAGTGAAGCAAGGTAAGATAGACTTTAAGGTCGATAAGGCGGGTATTATCCATACTTCGATCGGTAAGGTTTCTTTTACCCCCGAACAGATTTATCAGAACGCGAAAGAATTTATCGCTACAGTAATTAAGCTGAAACCTGCTGCTGCGAAAGGTACGTATTTGAAGAGTATCTTTATTTCAAGCACGATGAGTAAGGGTATCAAGATTGATCCTAAATCAGTTGAATAACTCTAAAAGTTTTGTACAATGAAGAAAGAAGTAAAAGATACGATAATCGTTGACCTTGGTGAGAAGCTGAAAGAGTATCCTCACTTTTACTTGGTAGATGTTGCTGGGTTAAATGCGGAGGCTACAAGTGCACTTCGCCGCAAGTGTTTCAAGAGCGAAGTTAAAATGATCGTTGTGAAGAATACACTTCTTCACAAAGCATTTGAGGCTTCGGATGTAGATTTCGAACCTTTATACAGCACGTTGAAGGGTAGTACGGCCGTCTTGCTTTCGCATACTGCTAATCTCCCCGCAAAGCTGTTGAAGGACTATGTCAAGGAAGGTACTCCTACTTTGAAAGCCGCTTACGCTGAGGAAAGCATCTATGTAGGAGCTGACAAGCTGAGCGAACTGGCATCTATTAAGAGCAAGAACGAAGTTATTGCAGAGATTGTTACGTTGTTACAATCGCCTGCGAAGAACGTCGTTTCTGCACTCCAATCGGGCGCGAACACTATCCACGGTGTGCTTAAGACTTTGGGCGAGCGTCCTGAATAAATCCAATCAAAAGTCATTCGTAAAATCAATTAAAACAATTAAAACTTAGAATAAAATGGCAGATGTAAAAGCTATTGCTGAAGAATTAGTAAATTTGACAGTTAAGGAAGTAAATGAGTTGGCAACAGTCTTGAAAGACGAGTATGGTATTGAGCCCGCCGCTGCAGCTGTTGCTGTTGCTGCCGGTCCTGTTGCTGGTGGTGCAGAAGGTGGTGCAGAGGAAAAGTCTGATTTCGATGTTGTTCTTGTTGAGGCAGGTTCAACTAAACTCCAGGTGGTTAAAGCCGTTAAGGAAGCTTGCGGTTTGGGCTTGAAAGAGGCTAAGGACTTGGTAGACGGTGCTCCTTCTACCTTGAAAGAGGGCTTGGCTAAGGCTGAGGCAGAAAACCTGAAGAAGGTGATCGAAGAAGCTGGTGCTAAAGTTGAATTGAAGTAAAGTGGTTAGTGGTAGTCTGCTTTTGATGTGAAAGATATCAGGCAGGCGATTTGCACTCTGATAAAAGAAGGTTAGGATTTGCCCAGTCGGTGAGTCCTAACCTTTTTATGTCTATGGATTTATATTTACAGAATGTGAATTTGACAGAAAGCTGTCTATTATACCTTCTATATAAAGTAAAAAATGACGGTGATTATGCTTCGTACCTTTCGGTTGCGTAGGGATGATTGCAAATCTCAAAGAAAAGAAATAGTCAGTCTAATAAATTATAAACTGAATGGCTTCAAAAATTGTTGATAACAGAGTAAACTTTGCTGACGTCTATAATCCGATGCCGTATCCGGATTTTCTTGATGTGCAGCTCAAATCTTTCAAAGACTTTTTACAGTTAGATACTCCCCCGGAGGATCGCAAGAATGACGGTTTATACAAAGTGTTTGCAGAGAATTTCCCGATTACAGATACACGAAACAACTTTGTTCTTGAATTCTTGGATTACTTTATTGATCCGCCGCGCTATACGATTGATGAATGTCTGGAGCGTGGATTGACTTACAGTGTGCCTTTGAAAGCTAAGATGAAACTGTATTGTACCGATCCCGATCACGAGGATTTCGGAACGTTTATCCAAGATGTCTTTTTAGGAACGATTCCGTATATGACTGAAAACGGTACGTTTATTATTAACGGTGCTGAGCGGGTTGTTGTATCACAGTTGCACCGTTCACCCGGTGTTTTCTTTGGGCAGGGTGTGCACGCCAATGGCACTGTGCTCTATTCTGCCCGTATCATTCCGTTCAAAGGCTCGTGGATAGAGTTTGCCACGGATATTAATAACGTGATGTATGCTTATATTGATCGTAAGAAGAAATTGCCGGTAACAACACTGCTCCGTGCTATGGGATTCGAGGCAGATAAGGATATTCTGCAAATCTTTGATTTGGCTGAGGAAGTTAAGGTCAACAAGAAGAATATGAAAGCTGCTATCGGCAAGAAATTAGCCGCGCGTGTATTGAAGAGTTGGAATGAGGATTTTGTGGACGAAGATACCGGAGAGGTTGTTTCTATCGAGCGCAACGAGGTCATTATGGAACGCGAGACAGAACTCACGACTGACAATATCGAAGAAATCTTAGAGAGTGGTGCTTCTTCCGTGCTTTTGCATAAGGATGAAGAAGCAGCCAATAAATACGGAATTATTTTCAATACGTTAGCCAAAGATCCTAGTAATTCTGAGAAAGAAGCTGTACTCTACATCTATCGCCAATTGCGTAATGCAGATCCGGCTGATGATGCAAGTGCTCGTGAGGTGTTCCAGAATTTGTTCTTCTCGGATAAACGATATGATTTGGGCGAGGTAGGGCGCTACCGTATCAATAAGAAATTAGGCTTGAACACTGATATGGATGTGCGCGTGTTGACACGTGACGATATTATCGAGATTATCAAATACCTCATTCAGCTGATCAATTCGAGTGCTACTGTTGATGATATCGACCATTTGAGCAATCGTCGTGTACGTACTGTGGGTGAGCAGTTGAGTAATCAATTCTCTATCGGATTAGCTCGAATGAGTCGTACGATTCGTGAACGTATGAACGTTCGTGACAATGAAGTGTTCACACCGACTGATTTGATTAATGCGAAGACCATTTCGAGCGTTATTAACTCATTTTTCGGAACGAATCCACTGTCGCAGTTTATGGATCAGACTAATCCTTTGGCAGAGGTCACGCACAAGCGTCGGCTCTCGGCATTGGGTCCCGGTGGTCTGTCGCGTGAGCGTGCGGGCTTTGAGGTTCGCGACGTTCACTATACTCACTATGGGCGTCTCTGTCCGATTGAGAGTCCGGAAGGTCCGAATATCGGATTGATTTCGTCACTCTGTGTTTATGCGACTATCAACGAATTGGGCTTTATCGAGACCCCATATCGTAAGGTTACTGATGGTATTGTTGATTTGAAGAACGAAGATGTAGTTTATCTCACCGCAGAAGAAGAGGAAGATCATATCATCGGTCAGGGTAATGCACCGCTGAATGGGGATGGTACTTTCATTCGTAGTTACGTGAAATGTCGCGAGGATGCCGATTTCCCGGTTGTAGAGCCGGCACAAGTAGACCTGATGGATGTGTCTCCGCAGCAGATTGCTTCGGTGTCGGCTGCACTGATTCCATTCTTGGAGCACGATGACGGTCACCGTGCATTGATGGGATGTAATATGATGCGGCAGGCTGTTCCGTTGCTTCATAACGATGCGCCGATTGTAGGTACTGGTCTGGAGAAACAAGTTTGCGAAGATTCTCGTACAATGATTACAGCCGAAGGCCCAGGAGTTATTGACTATGTCGATGCGACAACCATTCGTATTCTCTATGATCGTACAGAAGATGAGGAGTTTGTCAGCTTCGAACCGGCAATGAAAGAGTATCGCATTCCGAAGTTCCGTCGCACTAATCAAAATATGACCATCGACCTTAGGCCTATTTGTAGCAAGGGACAACGCGTGGAAAAGGGCGATATTCTGACTGAAGGTTATGCTACGGAGAATGGCGAACTTGCACTGGGTCGTAATCTTTTGGTGGCTTATATGCCGTGGAAAGGTTATAACTATGAAGATGCTATCGTGCTTTCTGAGCGTTTGGTGCGCGACGATGTGCTCACGTCCGTTCACGTGGACGAGTATTCTTTGGATGTACGCGAAACCAAACGAGGAGTTGAAGAATTTACCAGCGATATCCCCAATGTGAGCGAAGAGGCCACGAAAGATCTCGACGACAATGGTGTTATTCGTGTCGGTGCCCGTGTAGAACCCGGAGATATTCTCATCGGTAAGATTTCGCCGAAGGGCGAAAGCGATCCTTCACCTGAGGAAAAATTGCTTCGTGCCATCTTCGGTGACAAGGCCGGTGATGTCAAAGACTCGTCATTGAAGGCCAATCCGTCGCTGAGCGGTGTCGTGATTGATAAGAAATTGTTCTCCCGTGCCATCAAAACCCGCGAGTCGAAAAAGCAGGATAAGCTGACGCTTGCTAAGATTGATGAAGAGTATGAAGCAAAGAACAACGACTTGAAAGATATTCTCGTGGACAAACTTCTTACCCTGACGGAAGATAAAGTATCGAATGGTGTGAAGGATTACACCGGTGCTGAGATCGTCACTAAGGGCAGCAAGTTTACTGCTACGATATTGAAGAATCTGGAATATGATGGAATTCAGAGCAACGATTGGACCAAGGATGAACACACCAACCATCTGATCCAGCAGCTCATAATGAATTATATTCGTAAATATAAACTGCTTGATGCCGAGATGAAGCGCCGCAAGTTTGCCATTACGATCGGTGACGAACTTCCCTCGGGCATTCTTCGTATGGCGAAAGTCTACATTGCTAAGAAACGTAAGATCGGTGTTGGAGATAAGTTGGCCGGCCGTCACGGTAACAAAGGTATCGTTTCAAAGGTCGTGCGTATGGAAGATATGCCGTTCCTCGAAGACGGACGCCCTGTCGATCTGGTCTTGAATCCGCTCGGTGTGCCGTCACGTATGAACCTTGGGCAGATTTTTGAGGCTATTCTCGGTGCTGCCGGCAAGAAGCTCGGCGTAAAGTTTGCTACCCCAATCTTTGATGGTGCCAAGCTCGATGACCTCTCGGAATGGACTGATAAGGCCGGTCTTCCGCATCTCTGCTCCACCTATTTATATGATGGAGAGACCGGAGAGAAGTTCGATCAGCCTGCAACTGTTGGCATTACTTATTTCTTGAAGCTTGGACATATGGTCGAAGACAAGATGCACGCGCGCTCCATCGGTCCGTACTCGCTCATCACTCAGCAGCCGCTTGGCGGTAAGGCACAATTCGGTGGGCAGCGTTTCGGAGAAATGGAGGTTTGGGCCCTTGAAGCTTTCGGAGCCAGTCACGTACTTCAAGAGATTCTGACCATCAAGAGCGACGATGTCGTAGGCCGATCTAAGGCCTACGAGGCGATCGTCAAAGGAGAGCCGATGCCTACTCCGGGAATCCCTGAGTCGCTCAATGTCTTGTTACACGAGCTCCGCGGTTTGGGTCTCAGTATCAAAATGGATTAATGTGAATTCCTAATCAGAAAGTAAAATGGCTTTTAAAAAAGATACAAAGGTAAAGAATAATTTTACGAAGATAACCATCGGACTTGCTTCTCCCGAAGAGATCCTGGAAAATTCGTATGGCGAGGTAACGAAACCGGAAACCATTAATTATCGTACATATAAGCCGGAACGCGACGGCCTTTTCTGTGAGCGTATCTTTGGTCCGACCAAGGATTATGAGTGTGCCTGCGGTAAGTATAAGCGTATTCGCTATAAAGGAATCGTCTGCGATCGTTGCGGTGTAGAGGTGACCGAGAAGAAGGTTCGTCGTGAACGTTCGGGCCATATTGAGCTTGTCGTACCCGTGGCGCATATCTGGTATTTCCGTTCTCTGCCCAACAAGATGGGCTATCTGTTAGGTATGCCGACCAAAAAGTTGGATTCCGTGATCTATTATGAGAAATATGTGGTGATCCAACCGGGTGTAATGGAAGGTCGAAAAGATGCAGAAGGCGAAGAGATGAATGGTTCTCATAAATTCGATTTGCTCTCAGAAGATGAATACCTCGATATTATTGACCGCCAGATTGATCAAAACAATGCTTATCTGGATGATGCAGATCCCAACAAGTTTATCGCTAAAATGGGTGCCGAGGCTGTCTATGGCCTCTTGGCCGGACTTGATCTCGATGCTATTTCCTATGAGTTACGTGACCGGGCCAATAGCGATTCAAGTCAGCAGCGTAAGACGGAGGCGCTGAAGCGGCTGCAAGTTGTCGAGGCGTTCCGGTCCAGCAAAGACTTCAACCGGCCCGAATGGATGATTATGAAAATCATCCCTGTCATTCCACCCGAGTTGCGTCCGCTGGTTCCTTTGGATGGAGGTAGATTTGCAACATCCGATTTGAATGACCTCTATCGCCGTGTTATTATCCGTAACAATCGCTTGAAGAGATTAGTTGAAATCAAGGCTCCCGAGGTGATTTTGCGTAACGAGAAACGTATGTTGCAAGAAGCGGTCGATAGTTTATTCGACAATTCGCGCAAGAGTTCGGCCGTGAAGAGTGAGTCCAATCGTCCGTTGAAATCGTTATCTGACTCTTTGAAAGGTAAGGCCGGCCGTTTCCGTCAGAATCTCTTGGGTAAACGTGTCGACTATTCCGCACGTTCCGTCATTGTGGTCGGTCCCGAATTGAAAATGGGCGAGTGCGGTCTGCCGAAATTGATGGCTGCCGAACTCTATAAACCGTTCATCATTCGTAAACTCATCGAGCGTGGAATCGTGAAGACGGTCAAGAGTGCCAAGAAGATTGTTGACCGTCGTGAACCAGTTATTTGGGATATTCTCGAAAACGTGATGAAGGGTCATCCCGTACTCCTCAACCGTGCTCCGACACTTCACCGACTCGGAATCCAGGCTTTCCAACCTAAATTAATCGAGGGTAAAGCTATCCAGTTGCATCCGTTGGCTTGTACGGCGTTTAATGCAGACTTTGATGGTGACCAGATGGCTGTGCATCTTCCGTTGAGCAATGAGGCCATTCTCGAAACGCAGATATTAATGCTTCAGAGTCATAATATTCTGAATCCGGCCAACGGAGCGCCTATTACGGTGCCTTCTCAGGATATGGTGCTTGGTCTATATTATATTACCAAGATTCGTCCCGGTGCCAAGGGAGAGGGGCTTACATTCTATGGACCGGAAGAAGCGATTATCGCTCGCAATGAAGGTAAATGTGATCTGCATGCCCTTGTGAAAGTGGTTGTCAACGATTTGGTCGATGGTAAGATTCAGAAACGAATGGTCGAAACATCTGTCGGACGTGTGATTGTCAATGGAATTATTCCCGAAGAGGTAGGTTATTTCAATGATATTATCTCGAAGAAAACTTTACGTGGCATCATCGCAGATGTAATCAAGAATGTAGGTATGGCTCGTGCGTGTGAGTTCCTCGACGGAATCAAGAACTTGGGTTATCGGATGGCTTATGTGGCAGGTCTTTCTTTCAACCTTGATGACATCATTATTCCCGAAGAGAAAAATGCAATCGTAGAGCGGGGAAATGAAGAGGTACATCAGATTACCGAGAATTATAATATGGGATTCATCACTGATACCGAGCGTTACAATCAGGTTATCGATACGTGGACACACGTTAATAACGACCTTGGTAATGTCTTGATGAAACAGATGACCGAAGCCGATCAAGGATTCAATGCCGTTTATATGATGCTCGACTCCGGAGCCCGCGGTTCTAAGGATCAGATCAAACAGCTTTCGGGTATGCGCGGTCTGATGGCTAAACCTCAGAAAGCCGGTGCCGAAGGTCAGCAGATTATTGAAAACCCGATTCTCTCTAACTTTAAAGAGGGTATGTCAGTGCTCGAATACTTTATTTCTTCACACGGAGCGCGTAAAGGTTTGGCTGACACAGCTATGAAGACGGCTGATGCCGGTTATCTGACACGTCGTTTGGTAGATGTTTCTCACGATGTGATTATTACCGAAGAAGACTGCGGAACACTGCGCGGACTGGTTTGTATGGCCTTGAAGAATGGTGACGAAACCATCTCTACGCTTTACGAACGCATTCTGGGACGTGTCTCCGTGCACGATATTATTCATCCCACAACGGGAGAACTCATCGTGGTAGCAGGTGAGGAGATCACCGAAGATAAGGCGCAGATCATCGAAAACTCACCGATTGAGAGTGTTGAAATTCGTTCCGTACTCACCTGTGAAAGCAAACACGGGGTTTGTATGAAATGTTACGGACGTAATCTCGCTACGAGTCGGATGGTTCAGATGGGTGAGGCTGTCGGTGTCATTGCAGCTCAGGCTATCGGAGAGCCTGGTACCCAGCTTACGCTTCGTACGTTCCACGCTGGTGGTGTGGCCGGAAATGCCGCAGCCAATGCGTCTATCGTAGCTAAAAATGACAGCAGAATCGAGTTTGATGAGCTGCGTACCGTTCCGTTCGTAGAGAGTGATGGCGAAAAAGATATCAATTGCCAGATGGTTGTAAGCCGTCTTGCCGAGATCCGTTTCGTTGATGCCAATACTAATATTGTTCTCTCTACATTGAATGTACCCTATGGTTCTTCTCTGTATTGCAAGCACAACGATACAGTGAAAAAGGGTGATTTGATTGCCAAATGGGACCCGTTCAATGCCGTGATCGTGTCTGAATACGCCGGGCGATTGAAATTCAATGATGTCGTAGAAGGTTCGACGTTCCGTGCCGAGACGGATGAGACCACCGGTTTGACCGAGAAAATCATCACTGATTCGAAAGATCGGTCGCGTGTTCCGACCTGCGATATCATCAATTCAAAGGGTGAAGTCGTCGGAACTTACAACTTCCCCGTAGGCGGTCACGTTGTTGTCGATGACGGAGCAACCGTCAAGACCGGTCAGACTTTGGTCAAGATACCGCGTGCTGTGGGTGGTGCCGGCGATATTACGGGTGGTCTTCCGCGTGTTACTGAGCTTTTCGAGGCTCGCAATCCGTCTAATCCTGCCGTTGTTTCCGAGATCGACGGCGAGGTAACAATGGGTAAGGTGAAACGCGGTAACCGTGAGATTGTGGTCACATCGAAGACAGGTGATCAGAAGAAATACCTTGTCAGCTTGTCCAAACAGATTTTGGTTCAGGAGCACGATGCCGTTCGTGCGGGTACGCCGCTGTCTGATGGCGTCATCACTCCGGGTGATATCCTTGCCATTAAAGGTCCAACGGCTGTGCAGGAATACATTGTCAACGAGGTACAAGACGTCTATCGTTTGCAAGGTGTGAAAATCAATGACAAACACTTTGAGATTATCGTTCGTCAGATGATGCGCAAAGTGCAGATCAACGATCCCGGAGACACTACGTTCTTGGAACAAGAACTCGTAGACAAACTCGACTTCTCGGAAGAGAACGATCGCATTTGGGGTAAGAAAGTTGTTACTGATGCCGGTGACAGCGATGTGATGAAGCCCGGCCAAATCGTGACAGCGCGTAAGCTACGCGATGAAAATTCGTCGTTGAAACGCCGCGACCTTCGTCTGGTTCAGGTGCGTGATGCCGTGCCTGCGACGTCAACTCAGATTCTGCAAGGTATTACTCGTGCCGCATTGCAAACCAAGAGCTTTATGAGTGCCGCATCTTTCCAGGAGACAACCAAGGTGTTGAATGAGGCGGCTATCCGTGGCAAGGTAGATCGTTTGGAGGGAATGAAAGAGAATGTGATATGCGGTCACCTCATTCCCGCAGGTACCGGACTTCGTCAGTGGGATAAACTCATTGTCGGATCGCAAGAAGAATACGATCGGATGCAGGCTAACAAGAAGAATGTTCTCGACTTTGAAGAGAAAGAAGAGACTGTTACCGCAGAGTAAGTTTTTGTATTTGATGATAACAAGAGTGGCTGTACCGGAATTGTTCCGGGAACAGCCACTTTTTTTATTGCCCGAATTTGTACGCGCTTTTACATCAATGCCGGCACCAAAAACTTGGCGATGGCATAGCCTCCGGCGATGAGCCACGTATAGAGAAAGAATGCCAAGAGGAACGGTTTGGCACCCGCCTGCTTGAATTTGTCGATACTTGTCTCTGCACCTAAGGCCGTCATTGCCATTGTAAGGAGAAAAGTATCTGTGGTATTGATACCTGATACGACTTCGGTGGGCAGCCAATCGAGAGAGTTGAAACCGATCACTACAAGGAAAAAGATGGCAAACCACGGGATGGAAATCCGTTTTTTGTCGCTTTGTTCTTCGCCGTTTCGGGCCGCGGCACGGGCCACGCGCCAACTGATGAGCAGCAAAACGGGTACGAGCATCATTACTCTGATCATCTTGACAATGATGGCACTGTCGGGGATTCCGTTACCCATAGCGTTTGCGGCACCTACAACGTGAGCCACTTCGTGCACGGTCGATCCTGTCATTATACCCATCTGTTCAGGTGAAAGATCGAAAATCCCATTGCGATAAAGGATGGGATAGAGGAACATCGACAGTGTTCCGAAGATGACGACAGTAGAAACGGCAACAGCAGTCTTATAAGGTTTCGTCCTGATTGCCGATTCGGCACCCAATACTGCGGCTGCTCCGCAGATGCCACTTCCCACAGATGTGAGTAATGCAATGCCCCGATCCATCTTCAACAGTCTGCCGATCAGAATACCACCGCATATCGTTACGACAACGATTATAGCGTCTACGATAATCGCCGAGAGCCCAACGGCTGTGACATCTTGGAATGTCAGGCGAAAGCCATACAAGATAATGCCGATTCGCAGAATGCGTTTGGAACAGAATTTGATGCCTGGAACCCAAGTTTCAGGTAGGTTGTTGCGCAGGCTGTTGGCGTAAAGCATACCCAGAATGATGCCGACGATCATCGGACTGAACGACAGACTCTTCACCCATTTGAAGTCGCCGATATAGAATGCGGCCAATGAAAACAGCGTAATTAACAATACTCCGTGGAGCATACTGCTCCGTTTTTCGCTTAACATATTTTTCTTTTATAAATTAGATGTGATTAATCTGTATCGGCCTCATTGTGCCGTATACACTGAAAACGGTGCAAAGATAAGAAAAATATGGGCAAATGAAAGGGGAAACGGTGAAAAAGTAAAAAGGTGAAAAGGGGCTGCCAGAAGAATGAAAGAACATAAATCCCACGCGGAAACTGATTGTTTTTTATACAACCTATAAGTTTCTGTAAATCAATCAAATATATACTGTATCTCAATTAGCCGTTCATTGTAGGGCAATGAACGGCTGAATGCACGCCGTTTAACCGTTAGTTGAATCTTGTTTAACCGTTAATGATCGTGCGATTAACCGTTAGTTGTACCACCAACTCTATATGGCTGAATACCAATTATATACAGGACGATATCTCACCTCTCTCCAAAAGGAGAGGGGACGGGGATGAGGCCCTCTCTGTTTTGTTATGTTCAGATGGCCGCAAACCCACTGAAGCTGCCGTCTTTGAGGATATCGCGGATACTCAGTTCCTTGTATCCGTTGACTTTCAGCTGCTCTTTCAGATGGTCTTCAACAGCAGTTTCCTCTTCTGTTTTCTCGTAACCGAAAGTCTTGTATTTACATTCTGCGAGCGCCCAACCGATGAATGAGACGGCCATAAGCGCGATAAGTCCATAGATTGCCATCGTATTCGTTTTGTTTCATTGTGAATTGATGAAGCAAATATACGCAATAATTTTGAAAGGGACGACGGCTTGTGCCGAATTTTTCAGGCAAGCAGGAGCATCCTTTTATAAAATGTATGGTGATTTAGTAACTGTTTTATTTTTTTTATTATCTTTGCACGCAGAGCAATAACTAATTACCTGTTAAATCGTATGAAAAGGCAGATATTTTTCATTTTTGCAGCATTTGCTTTCTGCGCCAATGCGTGGGCTCAATACGACTCGGTGGCTTTTGCAAAGACGCCCGATGGGAAGGAATGGAAAGCGCCTTGCCTTGCATTTAAGAAATCGTGTTACGACTTCTCGGTGTCGCCCGATCGTAATTTGGCTGCGGTGAAGTTCGGAGTCATCACCCGAAACGGTTCGTTTAAAATTGACGGCGAGCTATGTATGGTTGATTTACAGAGTGGGCAGCCGTTGTGGAGTCGTTTTATAAAAATATATTACCGACCGTTATCCTCTAAAGCGCCAGTCATTCGCCTTAACCCCCACCGTCTGTTTCTTTTGCGAGGCAGCCGGACAGAGATGTTGGACAGTCGGACACAGACCTTGTTGTGGAAAGAGAAGTTGTTGCCGTTGTTTCGGAATGATTCGCTCGACATTCTGATGGGTTATCAGTCGGCCACTTCGAGCAAGTTGAAAGGTCTGCAACTGAGTACCGGTAGGCAGCTTTGGGAAGGAAAAGTACCCCATAAAAACAACTGGGGATGGAATCGAATGAGGGTGGTTAACGATACAACCGTGGCCGTCGTGGCCGACGATATTCATTTCATCAATCCCTTGACAGGCCGTATTCGCACGCACAAAGCATACACCGGGTACGAAGATGTGAGTGCTTCCGTCTTGTTGGGATTGGCCGGAGCACTCGGCGGAGTGGTGGGAGGAGCTTTCGTTGGGAGTTCTTTCTATTATGTTCCTTATGTCGGTAGTTCTATCGTTTCAGGCCTATCGTCCGACATCTTGTATCGAGACGGGCGCTATTATGTGTCCGATCGAGACAGTCTTCGCTGTCTCGACGCTGATGCCCGCACTTTATGGGCGCGCGGATTGCCGCCTAAAATGGTTGGTCGTGCAGATCTTTTCGGAACCGAGGGGACGTTGTTGATGGTCAATTATGCTTTCGGATTGCGAGGCGGAGCGAATATGAAGACGGTGGGCAAGCCGTTTATCGCATCGTTTGATGCCGCTACGGGCAAGACCGTTTGTTTCAACTATCTGACTGCGAAGAAAAATCGGATCGTGAAAGCGGCCTGTTCCGCTAATGCCGTTTATCTGATGTTCGACGATGCCTTAGGAAGAATGGGACTACGGGATTCGGTAGTCGACGTTCAGCCTTGGAATTCCAAGGCCGATGGGAAACTCGTAGCGATGCTGTCGGATACGATTTACACCTTTCGGGAAAGCGACCAGACGTTGACTCCATTGTGTGTCAGCGATCATCGATGCGTGGTGATGACGGATCAGGAAAAACTGTTTGTGGTAGACGATCGGTTGAAAATCGTGGAAGATTATGCCGCTGATCATATCTATCGGGTGTTATGCCGATGGGGCGATTGCGCGTTAGTGAATTTCAACGGGCGCAAAGGTGACAATTGGATTATTCGTAAATCAGGTGAGCCGTTGGCACATATCACAGTTCCGTTGGTCTCTCTTCGCCTGATGGACGACACGCTTTATCTGCTTTCAGGCACGCGATTATTTTGTATAAACGTCAAGAATTTATAAGTATGAAACGAATTGTTCTCTTGTATGTGATGCTTTTGGTATCGGTGGTCGGTTTGCGTGCACAAATTACTTTCGGACAGACGAATCTGCCGGAAGAGACTCCCTCAAACGTGCCCGATGAACTGTCGCATACTGTGCGGCCGTTTGTGAAAGTGGGTGTGGTAACTTCCGATTATGTTGGTAAATATATCGGCGGTGTCAAGTCAAGGTGGGGATGGATGGCCGAGGCGGGTCTCGGTATTCCGCTTAAAAATCCCTTGGTGAGTTTCCAACCGTCTTTGCGCCTGATTTCTAAGGGTGCCAAGGTGCCGTGGAACGAAAAAGATAAGGCAAATTCCACCGTGGAGCAGGTGTGTGTGGAGGTTCCGCTCAATTTCTTTTACACCTTTCCGCTGCCCCATCACAGTCAGGTCAGCTTTGGAACGGGACTGTTTGTCTCGGTGGGTGTTGCCGGCGACGTGACATATCAAGGTCAGACAGCCGGCACATACGGTTCGGGTGGCTTGGGACTGCGCCGTGCCGATGTGGGGGTAGATATTGAAATGTCGTTCAAGTATCACAAGTTGATCGTATCTATGGGTGCCGAAACAGGTTTCATTCCCATTCATTCGGACACCCGCGAGATATCTCCTTTCCCGCGTAACCGCTCTTTTTATTTGTCGGCGGGCGTCGCACTGTGGTAAGCATTACCTGCAACGAACCCCGTGGTCCAGGCTGCTTGTAAGTTAAAACCGCCCGTAACGGCATCGATGTCGAGTACTTCGCCGGCGAAAAAGAGATTGGGGCATATTTTGCTTTCGAGTGTTTGGAGATGAATGCAGTCGAGACCGACTCCCCCGCAGGTGACGAACTCGTCGCGAAAAACACCTTTCCCCGTGATGAGATAAATGTCATTGGTAAGTGTTTCGACGAGTTTATGGAGTCCTTTTCGCCCCAATTCAGCCCACGGTTTTCCGCTGTCGAGCGATGCTTTCTGCAAAAGATACTGCCAAACTCGGGCTGAGAGGTTGTCGGGACGGATACTGTTGAGTTGTTTCTTCGGGTGAGTTGCAGCAAGGGTCAACAATCGTTCCCGAACCGTTTCGGCATTGGTCTCGTTGAGCCAGTTGACGGCTACATTGAAGCAATAATGTTGCTCGTTGATGTAACGGGCTGCATATGAAGAGAGTTTCAATGTAGCAGGTCCGCTCATTCCCCAATGCGTGATAAGTAAAGCGCCTGTACTGCGATGTTTGGTAGTAGGTATCGACAGGGTGACCGGATCGGTAACAGTGCCCATTAAAGCGCGAAACAAGGGCTCGCGTACTTCGAATGTGAATAGTGAAGGTACTGGTGCAACGATAGTATGCCCCAAATCGGCCAGATAACTAAGCTTCTCTGCACGCGGCGAACCACCTGTTGTAATGATTACTTTGTTGAAAACGGCTATTGTCCCGTTTCTGAAAGTGGCCTTGATTCGGCTGTCGGGTAGGGGAGTAAGCCGTTCTAAGGTGTAGCCGGTACGTATTTTGACACCGGATTGCAATGCTTTTCGTATGAGACAATCGGCTATGCTCGTCGCACGCTGTGATTTCGGAAATATACACTCATCGTCTTGCGTGACGAGCGGAACACCTTGTTCTTCAAACCATCGATATGTATCGTGATGGTCGAAGACTTTAAACAGGCGTTTGATGAGCTTGTCTCCACGTGGATAAACGTGTTTCAAGTCTTTTACTTGGGCGAAAGAGTTGGTCAGATTGCAGCGTCCTCCTCCTGAAATCAATACTTTGGCGAGTACCCTATTCGACTTTTCAAAAATCGTGACAGTGGTTTGCGGATATGTAATCTTGGCATTGACGGCGGCGAAAAAGCCTGCCGCTCCTCCGCCGATAATGGCTATGTTGGGCATATTCTGTTTCGATATGATTTGCAATTGCGAAGATAAACAATTTTTTGTAATAATGAAGTAGAATTTCAAAGGATTTTAGCTACCTTTGCAAACAGGCAGAGGAGGACTGATAAAGACTATTCAGAGCATTTTGCTCATCGGTCTGCCTGATGCATAGTATGATGTATTTCACGTAAAATAGATAGATTATGGCCAATGACAATCTGCAAGAAGAAATGCAGTTTCAACTCGAATTGAGACCGGAAATCGCTTCGGGTGTGTACTCGAATCTTGCACTCATTTCGCATTCGCACAGCGATTTCGTCGTGGATTTTGCCCGAATTCTTCCCGGAATGCCTAAACCGGAGGTGTGCAGTAGGGTGATTCTTGCTCCCGAACACGCCAAACGCTTACTTCAAGCGTTGCAGGACAACTTATATAAATATGAAAAAGAATTTGGGAAAATAGAACTTCCTGATCAGGATTCGCGCACGATAGCACCTTTTGGAACTGGTAATGGAGAAGCAAATTAAGAGTTGGAAATATGAGATTCGGTGTGTTTCGTTCTTAGAATTACGTCGTGTAACTTATTGAAAAATAATATATGGATTGTTATATTATATTAAAATTTTGAGTGTCGACCCCATTGGAGGCATTATATGGTAGGTGGTTCCGATAATTGTTTGTACCTTTGCACGCCGAAATGTTTCATCGAAGCATTTCTTAAAGGTTGATATTAAACAAAATAAATATATAAATTAAAAATTGACATTATGCCTACTATTCAACAATTGGTAAGAAAAGGCAGAACGGTTGTTGCTGATAAGAGCAAGTCACCGGCGTTGGACAACTGTCCACAGCGTCGCGGTGTTTGTGTTCGTGTTTATACAACGACCCCTAAAAAGCCTAATTCGGCAATGCGTAAGGTTGCCCGTGTCCGTCTGACGAATCAAAAAGAGGTGAACTCCTACATTCCGGGAGAGGGACACAACCTGCAAGAGCATAGCATCGTTTTGGTGCGTGGCGGTCGTGTGAAAGATCTCCCTGGTGTGCGTTATCACATCGTTCGTGGTACACTCGATACGGCTGGTGTTGCCAATCGCACACAGCGCCGCTCGAAATATGGTGCTAAACGTCCTAAGGCAGCTAAGAAATAACACTGCCATTAAGTTTTTAAGTTGATGAGTTTGTAAGTTGGTAAGATTGCAGGTGATGTAAAACTTCGGAACTTTTATGCTGGTTTGTCAAGGCGGCGAAGACTCGGAAACTTAGAAACTTAAACTTAAAAAAATGTGAACGTGAGCTTTCGGATTAAGAAACTCACAGACTCACAATCTTAAATAACCCGTTTTGCTGGAGATTTGTTAACGACAGGTTGAGTAAATGCCCGAGAGAGAGCGTTGAAGAACAGTATAGACAGCCCCACGCAGAATTTATTTATTTTCAAAAACAAAATGAGAAAAGCAAAACCCAAGAAGCGTGTGATCCTGCCGGATCCCGTGTTCGGTGACCAGAAGGTCTCCAAATTCGTCAATCATCTGATGTATGATGGTAAGAAAAATACATCTTATGAGATTTTCTACAAAGCTCTTGATACAGTAAAAGAGAAGATGGCGAAAGAAGAAAAGTCGCCTCTTGAAATCTGGAAACAGGCTCTCGACAACATTACTCCGCAAGTGGAAGTGAAGAGTCGGCGTATCGGTGGTGCGACATTTCAGGTTCCTACCGAGATACGTCCGGAACGTAAGGAAAGCGTTTCGATGAAAAACTTAATCGCTTTTGCCCGCAAACGTGGCGGAAAGAGTATGGCTGAGAAGCTCGCAGCAGAGATAATGGATGCCTATAACAACCAAGGCGGTGCCTTTAAACGTAAAGAGGATATGCACCGTATGGCTGAGGCTAACCGTGCATTTGCTCATTTCAGATTCTAATTCAATAGGAAAGGTAAAAAGAAAATGGCAAATCGCGATTTACATTTGACGCGTAACATAGGTATTATGGCGCATATCGATGCCGGTAAAACAACCACATCGGAGCGCATTTTGTTCTATACAGGTAAGACGCACAAGATCGGTGAAGTGCACGACGGTGCTGCAACGATGGACTGGATGGCACAGGAGCAGGAGCGTGGTATTACGATTACGTCTGCTGCAACGACTTGCAATTGGAACTATAAGGGTGCTTCTTATAAGATAAACTTGATTGATACTCCGGGACACGTTGACTTCACGGCAGAGGTTGAGCGCTCATTGCGCGTACTCGACGGTGCCGTTGCGACGTATTCGGCAGCTGACGGCGTTCAGCCGCAGTCTGAAACGGTGTGGCGTCAGGCTGACAAGTATAATGTTCCGCGTATCGGTTACGTAAACAAGATGGACCGTTCGGGCGCTGATTTCTTTGAGACTGTTCAGCAGATGAAAGACATCTTGGGTGCTAATCCGTGTCCCATTCAGATTCCTATCGGTGCAGAGGAAAACTTCAAAGGTCTTGTTGATCTGATTAAAATGAAGGCAATCCTGTGGCACGATGAGACAATGGGTGCTGAATATGATGTCGAAGATATTCCTGCTGATCTCGTTGACGAGGCCAATGAATGGCGGGAGAAGATGATTGAGAGTGCTGCCAACTTCGACGATGCACTGATGGAGAAGTATCTCGAAGGTCAGGAAATCGGCGAAGAAGAACTGATTGCAGCTATCCGTAAAGGTACAATCTCAATGGATTTGACCCCGATGTTATTGGGATCTTCCTATAAGAATAAGGGTGTTCAACCTCTGTTGGATTATGTTTGTGCATTCTTGCCTTCACCGCTTGATACCGAGAATATTGTAGGTGTGAATCCTAATACAGATGAAGAGGAAGATCGTAAACCGTCGGAAACGGAACCTACGGCAGCACTTGCATTCAAAATTGCTACCGATCCGTTTATGGGTCGCTTGGTGTTCTTCCGTGTTTACTCGGGTAAAGTGACTGCCGGCTCTTATGTTTACAATCCGCGTTCGGGCAAAAAAGAGCGTATCAGTCGTCTGTTCCAGATGAACTCGAACAAGGAAATCCCGATGGAGAGCATTGATGCGGGTGATATTGGTGCCGGAGTAGGTTTCAAGGATATCCGTACCGGTGATACGCTTTGTGATGAGGGACATCCGATCGTATTGGAGTCGATGACTTTCCCAGACACGGTGATCTCTATTGCCGTTGAGCCGAAGAGCCAAGCCGATATTACGAAATTGGACAACGGGCTTGCCAAACTTGCCGAAGAGGATCCTACTTTCACCGTACGAACGGACGAGCAGAGTGGTCAGACGATTATTTCGGGTATGGGTGAGTTGCATCTCGACATTATCATCGATCGTCTGAAACGTGAATTCAAGGTTGAATGTAATCAAGGTAAACCGCAAGTTAACTATAAAGAGGCTATCACAAAGCCTGTCACACTGCGCGAAGTTTACAAGAAGCAGAGTGGTGGTCGCGGTAAGTTTGCTGATATTATTGTTACTGTCGGCCCGAAAGACGAGGATTATACCGAGGGAGATTTGCAGTTTATCAATGAAGTTAAGGGGGGTAATGTGCCTAAGGAGTTTATCCCCTCAGTACAGAAAGGATTCCAAGACTCATTGAAGAGCGGTGTACTTGGTGGCTTCCCGATGACTGGTATGAAGGTTACTTTGACTGATGGTAGTTTCCATCCGGTTGACTCGGATCAGCTTTCATTTGAATTGGCTGCCCATAACGCATTCAGAAATGCTTGTCCTAAGGCCGGTCCGGTCTTGATGGAGCCTATTATGAAGGTTGAAGTCGTGACTCCCGAGGAGAATATGGGTGATGTGATCGGCGACTTGAACAAGCGTCGTGGCCAAGTAGAAGGTATGGATGAGGCCCGTAGCGGTGCTCGTATCGTCAAAGCAATGGTTCCGCTGGCAGAGATGTTTGGTTATGTAACTGCTCTGCGTACCATCACTTCGGGGCGTGCAACGAGCTCGATGGAGTATGATCACCACGCTCCGCTTTCAAGTTCGATTGCCAAGACTGTACTCGAAGAAGTGAAAGGCCGTACAGATTTAGTATAAAACAGTGAGATTCGAGGCACCGGATAGCGAATGACTCTTATCCGGTGTACCTCTTTCTTCTAATTTAAAATAACAATAAAACAACTTAATTGACTATGAGTCAGAAAATTAGAATTAAGCTGAAATCTTATGATCACAAGTTGGTTGATAAGTCAGCAGAGAAAATTGTGAAAGCAGTGAAGGCTACGGGTGCCATTGTAAGTGGTCCAATTCCTCTGCCGACGCATAAGCGTATTTATACTGTAAACCGTAGTACGTTCGTTAATAAGAAAGCGCGTGAGCAGTTCCAGCTCTCAGACTTCAAGCGTCTGATAGATATTTACAGCTCGACGGCAAAGACGGTTGATGCGCTGATGAAACTCGAATTGCCCAGCGGTGTTGAGGTAGAAATCAAAGTGTAGAGAGAAGAATCAAATTAACAGTTAATGAGTTGATGAGGTCGTGAGTTTTCTTTGACATTCAAAATCTAATGATTTCGTTTTTAGAAACTGACGAACTCAGAAATTTACAAACTAACATTTAATATTTAATTGAAATGCCAGGATTAATTGGAAGAAAAATCGGAATGACATCCGTTTTCAGTGCCGACGGTAAAAATATACCGTGCACTGTTATCGAAGCTGGTCCTTGTGTTGTTACCCAAGTAAAGACTGTTGAAAAAGACGGTTATAAAGCGGTTCAATTAGGTTTCGCAGAGGCTAAGGAAAAAAGAACGACAAAGCCAATGCTGGGAATCTTTAAGAAAGCAGGTACGACACCGAAGAAGCACTTGGCCGAGTTCAAATTTGATGAAGAGTATAGCCTTGGTGATACGATCACGGTTGAATTATTCAGCGATGCAGAGTTTGTCGATATTATCGGGACTTCTAAGGGTAAAGGTTTCCAAGGGGTAGTAAAACGCCACGGTTTCGGCGGTGTAGGTCAGAGTACGCACGGTCAGGATGACCGCGCTCGCAAACCGGGATCTATCGGTGCTTGTTCTTATCCTGCCAAAGTGTTCAAGGGGATGCGTATGGCTGGACAGATGGGTGGTGACAGGGTGACGACTCAGAACCTTAAAGTGTTAAAAGTGATTCCGGAACAGAATGTCTTGATCGTCAAGGGTTCATTTGCCGGATATAATGGTTCAACTGTATTAATTGAGAAATAATGGAAGTTAGCGTTTTAAATATCAATGGTCAGGAGACCGGAAGAACGGTTACGTTAAACGAATCGATCTTCGGAATTGAGCCTAACGATCATGTTATCTATCTTGATGTGAAGCAGTATCTTGCTAACCAGCGTCAGGGTACGGCCAAGACAAAGGAGAGAAGCGAAGTAAGCGGTTCTACTCGAAAATTGGGACGCCAGAAAGGTGGTGGTGGTGCTCGTCGCGGAGATATCAATTCGCCGGTACTTGTTGGTGGTGGTCGTGTATTCGGTCCTAAACCTCGCGATTACGGTTTCAAGTTGAACAAGAAAGTGAAGAGTTTGGCTCGTCGTTCGGCTTTATCGTATAAGGCGCAAGAGAATGCTATCGTGGTTGTCGAAGATTTTACGATGGATGTACCAAAGACGAAAGATTTTGTAAGTATTGTTAAAAACCTAAAAGTTGATGGTAAGAAAACGCTTCTCATTTTGCCGGAAGTAAATAAAAATGTATATTTGTCAGCTCGTAACTTACAACGTTCTGAGGTTATGACTGCATCTTCACTCAATACTTACAAAGTTTTGAATGCGGATGTTCTTGTTGTGACTGAAAATTCGTTGAAGACAATTGACGGAATCTTAGCAAAATAATTAAGGAGACAGTAGAAATATGGCATTTATCATTAAACCATTGGTCACTGAGAAGATGACCAAGATTACAGACAAGTCTTCTGAAAGCAAAAAGCTGAAAGCTGCAAATGAGAAAGCTGCAAAGGTCAAAAATGCAGTAGAGGAAAAGGTCAGCTATGTTGTCAAAAAGAAAGGAAAGGCTGACGTAATGAAAGAAAAGACCGTTTATACTTATGTCAAACCCGCTTTGCCTAAGTATGGTTTTATTGTTAAGCCGGAGGCTAATAAGCTTGAAATCAAAGCAGAAATTGAAAGCCTGTATAATGTTACGGTTTTGGATGTGAATACGATGCGTTATGCAGGAAAGCGGTCAAGCCGTTATACGAAAGCTGGACTTGTAAAAGGTCAGAAGAGTGCTTTCAAGAAAGCTATCGTTACGTTGAAGGCTGGTGATCAAATAGATTTTTACAGCAATATTTAAATAGAAAATGGCAGTACGTAAATTGAAACCGGTTACACCGGGACAAAGACACAAAGTTATTGGTACGTTCGAGGATATTACTGCATCCGTACCAGAGAAGTCTCTCGTTTTCGGAAAACATTCTACCGGCGGTCGAAACAATACCGGTAAGATGACAGTTCGCTATATAGGTGGAGGTCATAAGAGAAAGTTTCGTCTGATCGACTTTAAACGAGAGAAAGATGGTGTCCCAGCAGTGGTAAAGACAATTGAATACGACCCGAATCGTTCGGCTCGTATTGCTTTGTTGTATTATGCTGATGGTGAAAAACGCTACATTATTGCTCCTAATGGACTGCAAGTAGGCACGAAATTGATGTCGGGGGCAGAGGCTGCACCGGAAATTGGTAATGCTCTTCCCTTGGCAAACATTCCTGTGGGTACGGTGATTCATAATATTGAATTACGTCCGGGACAAGGTGCCCTACTCGTTCGTTCGGCCGGTAACTTTGCTCAGTTGACTTCCCGTGAGGGTAGTTATTGTGTGATTAAGCTTCCTTCCGGTGAGACTCGTAAGATTCTCTCTGCTTGTAAGGCTACAGTTGGTAGTGTGGGTAATTCTGACCATGCATTGGAACAGTCCGGTAAAGCCGGTCGGTCGCGTTGGTTGGGACGTCGTCCTCATAACCGAGGTGTTGTTATGAACCCTGTTGATCACCCGATGGGTGGTGGTGAAGGCCGTCAGAGCGGTGGTCATCCACGTTCACGCAAGGGCTTATATGCTAAGGGGCTCAAAACCCGTGCACCGAAAAAACTTTCAAGCAAGTATATTATTGAAAGGGCAAGTAAATAACATTAAGAAGAGAAAATTATGAGTCGTTCATTAAAAAAAGGTCCATATATCAACGTTTCACTCGAGAAGAAGATTCTCGCGATGAATGAGAGCGGCAAGAAGAGTGTCGTTAAGACTTGGGCCAGAGCATCAATGATTTCCCCGGATTTTGTGGGACATACCGTTGCTGTTCATAACGGAAACAAATTTATCCCTGTTTACATTACGGAGAATATGGTCGGTCACAAATTGGGGGAATTCTCCCTGACGCGTAGATTCGGCGGACACTCCGGTAATAAGAAATAATCGGGAGTAACCATTTAAATGTAAAGATAATAATGGGAGCAAGAAAACATATATCAGCTGAAAAGAGAAAAGAGGCATTGAAGAGTTTGTACTTTGCGAAACTCAACGGTGTTCCTTCTTCTCCACGCAAGATGCGCTACGTTGTAGATATGATTCGTGGCTTGGAAGTAAATCGTGCTTTGGGCGTTTTGCGATTCTCTAAGAAGCAAGCTGCCGCAGATGTTGAGAAACTGTTGCGTTCGGCAATTGCTAACTGGGAGCAGAAAAATGATCGAAAGGCTGAAGACGGAGAACTTTATATAAGTAAAGTTTTTGTTGACGAGGGTGTTACGATGAAACGTATGAGACCGGCACCACAGGGTCGTGGTTATAGAATTCGTAAGCGTAGTAACCACGTTACATTATTTGTAGATGCCAAAACTAATGACGAAAAATAATAAATAGAATGGGACAGAAAGTTAATCCAATAAGCAACCGTCTTGGTATTATCCGTGGTTGGGATTCAAATTGGTTTGGTGGCAAGAGCTTCGGAGAGAATCTCGTTGAGGATCGGAAAATCCGTAAGTACTTAAACGAGCGTTTGGCAAAGGCCAGCGTTGCGCGCATTGTCATTGAACGTACTTTGAAACTCGTCACCATTACTATTTGTACAGCTCGCCCGGGAATCGTCATTGGTAAAGGTGGACAGGACGTTGACCGATTGAAAGAGGAACTGAAACGGCTTTACAAAAAAGATATTCAAATCAATATCTTTGAGATTAAGAAACCGGAACTTGATGCAACTATCGTTGCGAATAACATCGCTCGCCAAGTCGAGGGTAAGATTGCTTATCGTCGCGCTATTAAGATGGCTATTCAGAATACGATGCGTGCAGGTGCGGAAGGCATCAAAGTACAGATTTCTGGGCGCCTGAACGGTGCGGAAATGGCCCGTAAGGAAATGCTGAAAGAGGGACGTACACCCTTGCATACATTCCGTTCCGATATTGATTATTGTCGGGCAGAAGCTCTAACAAAGGTTGGATTGTTGGGTATTAAGGTGTGGATTTGCCGTGGTGAAGTATATGGACAGCGTGATCTCGCACCGAATTTTACTCAGGACAAGCAAAATGCCGGACGTCCCGGTTCTCGTTCAGGCCGTGGCGGTAATCGCAGGAGAAACAATAACCGTTAAAAGAAAAAGTAAGTAATGTTACAGCCAAAAAGAGTTAAATATAGAAGACCTCAAGATGGGCGTGGCAATAAAGGCAATGCTCATAGAGGCACACAGCTGGCTTTCGGTACGTTTGGCATCAAAACACTTGAAGCAAAATGGATAGACAGTCGTCAGATTGAGGCTGCCCGTGTTGCTGTTAATCGTTATATGCAGCGTGAAGGACAGGTTTGGATCCGCATATTCCCAGATAAGCCGATTACGCGTAAGCCCGCCGATGTCCGAATGGGTAAAGGTAAAGGAGATCCCGCAGGTTGGGTTGCCCCAGTAACTCCGGGTCGTATCCTCTTTGAAGTAGAAGGAGTAAGTTTCGATATAGCCAAAGAGGCGCTTCGTCTTGCGGCACAGAAACTACCGGTAAAGACTAAGTTCGTTGTTAGACGTGATTTCGACAAAAACGCTTAAACTATTATGAAGAGTAAAGAAGTAAAAGAACTCGAGACCAAAGATTTGGCCGAGAAGTTAGAGAGTGCAGTGGAGGCTTTGCATAAGATGAAGCTTAATCACGCAACGACTCCTCTTGAAAATCCATCACAGATTAAAGCGACCCGTCGTGATATTGCACGTATGAAAACGGAACTTCGTCAGAGAGAACTTAACAAATAACAATGGTTCAAGATGGAAACGAGAAATTTAAGAAAAACAAGACAGGGGGTAGTCATCAGTAACAAAATGGATAAAACCATTGTTATCGCTGCTAAGTTCAAAGAGATGCACCCTATATATGGTAAGTTTGTACAAAAGACAAAGAAATACCACGTACACGATGAGAAGAATGAGGCGAATATTGGTGATACCGTACTCATTATGGAGACTCGTCCTTTGAGTAAAACAAAGCGATGGAGATTAGTTCAAATAATTGAAAAAGCTAAGTAATTATGATACAAGCAGAATCAAGACTTACAGTATGTGATAACAGCGGTGCGCGCGAGGCACTTTGTATCCGCGTTTTGGGAGGTACCCGCCGCCGTTATGCAAGTGTTGGAGACGTGATTGTCGTTGCAGTCAAGAATGTCATTCCATCAAGTGATTTGAAGAAAGGTGCAGTATCAAAGGCTTTGATTGTTCGTACAAAGAAAGAAATCCGTCGTGCGGATGGTTCTTATATTCGCTTCGATGACAATGCTTGTGTGCTTTTGAACAATGCAGGTGAGCTTCGTGGCAGTCGTATTTTTGGTCCTGTGGCTCGTGAACTCCGTGCTGTGAATATGAAAGTTGTTTCTTTGGCGCCTGAGGTTCTTTAATTATTAAAAAGGAAAAGTATGAGCAAGTTACATATAAAAAAAGGTGATACCGTAATGGTGCTTACCGGTGACAGTCGGGATCGCGGGAAAACCGGTAAGGTTCTTAAAGTCTTAGTTGATGAGAATCGGGCAATTGTTGAGGGGTGTAGGATTATCTCTAAGCACACGAAGCCTTCTGCCAAGAACCCTCAGGGAGGTATTGTCAAGCAGGAAGCTCCGATTCATATCTCTAATTTGAGTCTGATTGATCCGAAAAGCGGTAAACCTACGCGTGTGGGTATTAAGCGAACGGAAGATGGAAATAAGATTCGTATCGCTAAAAAGTCAGGGGAGGAAATCAAGTAATGAATACAGCACAGTTGAAGAAAGAATATGTAGAGCGTATTGCTCCGGCATTGAGAGAACAGTTCAATTACTCTTCTGTAATGCAAATTCCTACACTGAAAAAGATCGTTATTAATCAGGGATTGGGTGATGCAACGCAAGATAAGAAGATTATTGAGGTTGCAGTTAATGAAATTTCTGCTATAACGGGTCAGAAAGCGGTTGCAACTTATTCGAAGAAGGATATTGCAAATTTTAAGTTGCGTAAGAAGATGCCGATTGGTGTAATGGTAACTTTGCGGCGTGAGCGTATGTATGAGTTTCTTGAGAAACTCGTTCGTGTAGCACTTCCGCGTATCCGTGACTTTAAGGGGATTGAAAGTAAATTTGACGGTCGTGGTAATTACACGTTGGGTATCACGGAACAGATCATCTTCCCGGAGATTAATCTCGATTCAATCGACCGTATTCAAGGTATGAATATAACCTTTGTTACATCTGCACAGACAGATGAAGAGGGATATGCTTTGCTGAAAGCATTCGGTCTTCCATTTAAGAACGCTAAAAATGATTAAGCAATATGGCAAAAGAATCAATGAAAGCCCGCGAGGTGAAACGTGCTAAATTGGTAGCCCGTTATGCGGAGAAACGTGCGGCTCTAAAAAAGATTATCGCAACTTCCGGCGACATTACAGAAGCATATGAGGCAGCCCGTAAATTACAAGCTATTCCTAAGAATGCGAATCCGATTCGTTTACATAATCGTTGTAAGATTACAGGTCGTCCCAAAGGATATATTCGTCAGTTCGGCCTTTCCAGAATTCAGTTTCGTGAGATGGCTTCAGCAGGTTTGATTCCGGGTGTGAAGAAAGCGAGCTGGTAACAATTTGGATGGTGTAGCTATATATAATTAAGGTGATGATTAGATATCAATGGATGTTGTATATATTATTAAACCTTTTTAAAAGAAGTTACCGGCTTTCCATAGACAATTATTTTAATATTGTCGGGGTGGTCCCGATTAATTAAACATTTATATTTTATGACAGATCCAATAGCAGATTATCTGACAAGACTCAGAAACGCAATCATGGCTCATCACCGTGTTGTTGAGGTTCCTGCGTCTAACTTGAAGAAGTCTATTACTAAGATTCTCTTCGAGAAGGGTTACATCTTGAACTATAAGTTCATTGAAGATGGTCCCCAAGGTTCAATCAAGGTCGCACTTAAGTACGATCCTGTAACAAAGCAGAGCGCTATCAAGAAGTTGAAGCGTGTTTCTACCCCAGGTCTTCGCCAGTATACTGGTTACAAAGACATGCCGAGAGTAATTAACGGACTTGGAATTGCTATCCTTTCCACGTCTAAAGGTGTAATGACAGACAAGGAAGCTGCTGCAGAGAAAATCGGTGGTGAGGTTCTTTGCTATGTTTATTAATTGGAGGATTGAATATGTCAAGAATAGGAAAATTGCCAATTAGTATTCCCGCAGGAGTTACAGTCGCTCAGAAAGACGATGTTGTTACGGTGAAAGGTCCGAAGGGAGAACTTTCCCAAAACATTGATCCGTCTATCAAAATGAATATTGAGGGAAGTAAGATTACTTTCGAAATCGATGAAAACAGTCTTGTAAGTACAAAACAGAAGCAGGCTTTCCACGGCTTATACCGCTCTTTGGTCAACAATATGATTGTTGGTGTAAGTGAAGGTTACAAAAAGACGATGGAACTTGTCGGTGTCGGTTATCGTGTATCGAATCAAGGAAATTTAGTCGAGTTTTCACTCGGTTACACGCACCCGATATTCATTCAGCTTCCCAATGAGGTGAAAGTTGAGACGAAATCTGAAAGAAATCAGAATCCGATCATAACCATTGAGTCTTGTGACAAGCAGTTATTGGGACTCATCTGTGCTAAAATTCGTTCTTTCCGTATGCCGGAGCCTTATAAAGGAAAGGGAATCCTATTCAAAGGTGAGGTTATTCGCAGAAAGTCTGGTAAGACAGCTGCAGCTAAGTAATGCTAAGTAACTTCAAATTTATTTAGAAATTATGACAACAAAGAAAGTAGAAAGACGAATCAAAATAAAGTTCAGAATTCGTAAAAGCGTAAATGGTACTGCCGAACGTCCTCGTTTGAGTGTTTTCCGCAGTAATAAGCAAATTTATGCACAGGTAATTAATGATGAGACAGGGACGACACTTGCGTCTGCGTCTTCTCTCGGATTGGAGGCTATGCCGAAGATTCAGCAGGCAGAAAAAGTCGGCGAATTGGTTGCAAAAAATGCTCAGGCAGCAGGTGTTACAGCAGTTGTCTTCGATCGTAATGGTTATCTTTATCACGGTCGTGTGAAAGGCTTGGCTGATGCTGCACGTAAGGGAGGTCTTAAATTTTAAACGATTATGGCAATGAATAAAGTAAGAATAAATAGTGACTCAGAATTGAAAGATCGACTGGTTGCTATCAACCGTGTAACAAAGGTTACCAAAGGAGGTCGTACATTCACATTCGCTGCTATTGTCGTTGTCGGTGACGGTAATGGTGTTGTTGGCTATGGTTTGGGAAAAGCAGGTGAAGTTACGGCTGCTATCGCCAAAGGTGTTGAGGCTGCTAAGAAGAATTTGGTCAAGGTCCCAGTTCTTAAAGGTACCATTCCTCACGAAATTGAAGCAACGTTCAGCGGTGCTCACGTGTTGTTGAAGCCTGCTGCTGCCGGTACTGGATTGAAAGCCGGTGGTGCTATGCGAGCTGTTTTGGAAACTGTTGGCGTAAATGATGTGATTGCGAAATCTAAGGGATCATCCAATCCTCATAACTTGGTAAAAGCTACGATTGAGGCTTTGGATCAGTTACGAGACGCCTATACGATAGCAGGTGTTCGTGGTATCAGTATGGAAAAAGTATTCAACGGTTAATGGGAAAAGATACAATGGCAACAATTAAGATTAAACAGATTAAGAGTAGAATTGGTGCTCCGATTGATCAGAAGCGTACGCTCTTGGCTTTGGGACTTCGTAAGATTTCTCAGGTTGTTGAGGTTGAAGATTCTCCCAGCATCCGCGGTATGGTACGAAAGGTTCACCATTTGGTAAATGTAATTGAATAATTAATCTTTTAAACAGGCAATGATGAAATTAAATAATTTGAAACCGGCTACGGGCTCAACACATTCACGCCGTCGTGTTGGTCGTGGTACTGGCTCAGGACTCGGTGGAACTTCTACCCGTGGACACAAAGGAGCCAAGGCTCGGTCCGGTTATAAGAGAAAAATAGGCTTCGAAGGTGGTCAGATGCCTCTCCAGCGTCGTGTTCCGAAAGCTGGATTTAAGAATATCAACCATAAAGAATATTTCGCCGTAAACTTGTCTACCCTTCAAAATTTGGCTGAGAAGAAGAATCTTACGAAGATTGGAATTGCTGAATTGAAAGAGGCCGGACTTACCAATGGCAAAGAACTCGTTAAGATTTTGGGCAATGGTGAGTTGAAAGCAAAGCTTGAGGTTGAAGCAAATGCATTCTCTAAGACTGCCGAAGAAGCAATTAAGGCAGTAGGTGGTAACACAACAATAATCTAAGTAATGAGAAAATTTATCGAGACACTGAAGAACTGTTGGAAGATAGAGGACCTGCGTCAGCGGCTCCTCATCACTCTTCTGTTCACGGCAATATACCGATTTGGTTCATTTGTCGTGCTTCCCGGAATCAACCCGAGTATGTTGGAGAAATTGCAGTCGCAAACCTCCGGCGGTCTTATGTCGCTTCTGGATATGTTCTCCGGTGGTGCATTTTCTAATGCATCTATCTTTGCATTAGGAATTATGCCTTACATCTCGGCTTCCATCGTTATGCAACTCCTTGCAATGGCTGTACCTTACTTTCAAAAGATGCAGCGTGAAGGAGAGAGCGGACGCAAGAAGATTAATTGGTATACACGTATTCTGACAGTATTCATTTTACTGTTTCAGGCTCCGTCTTATCTCTTGAATCTTAAAATGCAGGCTGGTCAGGCTTTGGCCTCTGGCATTTCTTGGTCGGTTTTTATTGTTCCTGCAACGATTATTCTTGCGGCAGGCAGTATGTTCATCTTGTGGTTAGGTGAACGCATAACGGATAAAGGAATCGGAAATGGAATCTCTTTAATCATTATGATTGGTATCATCGCTCGACTTCCCCAAGCATTCGTGCAAGAAATGGGATCGAGATTCACAGCCATTTCGGGTGGTGGACTCGTGATGTTTATCGTTGAGATTCTCATTCTTTATGCCGTTGTATGTGCATCGATTCTTTTGGTACAAGGAACGCGTAAGGTGCCTGTACAGTATGCTAAACGTTTGGTTGGAAACAAGCAATATGGTGGTGCCCGTCAGTATATTCCGCTGAAGCTCTTCGCAGCCAATGTGATGCCGATCATCTTTGCTCAGGCATTGATGTTCATTCCGTTAGCAGTTGTTCGCTATCAGTCGGAGAATGCCAGTTGGGTTGTGCAGTCTTTGATGGATAACAGAAGTTTGCTTTACAATATCGTATATGTAACTCTGGTTATTGCTTTTACATATTTCTATACGGCTATCACATTGAATCCAACACAGATGGCAGAAGATATGAAACGCAACAACGGTTTTATTCCCGGTGTCAAACCAGGAAAGGACACTGCCGAGTATATCGATACTGTGATGTCTCGTATAACTTTCCCAGGTTCTTTGTTCATCGCATTTATTGCAATAATGCCAGCTTTGGCAGGACTGTTGAATGTGCAGCAGGCTTTCTCTCAATTCTTTGGAGGTACATCTCTGTTGATTCTTGTCGGCGTAGTGATTGATACCCTCCAGCAGATTGAGAGTCATTTGCTGATGCGTCATTACGACGGATTGCTTAATTCCGGTCATACGCGCGGAGGAGCGGTTTCTGCTTATTAAGCTAATTTGTTGGATGGAGATATTTCTGAAAACAGAAGATGAAATTGAACTAATGTTTAAGGCTAATCAGCTGGTGGGTAAGACACTGGCTGAGTTAGCTAAGAACATAAAACCTGGTGTTACGACACTGCAATTGGATCGGATTGCCGAGGAATTTATCCGTGATCACGGTGCGACTCCTACATTTAAGAACTTTCCGAATCCTTTTGGTCCTCCGTTTCCTGCCAGCATTTGTACATCAGTAAATGATGTCGTTGTCCACGGAATCCCCGATGATAAGACTGTTTTAAGGGATGGAGATATCGTTTCAATTGATTGTGGAACGTTTCTTGATGGGTATAACGGAGACAGTTGTTACACATTTTGTGTCGGTGAAGTTGCCCCTGCTATAAAGCAGTTGTTGAAGACGACTAAGGAATCACTATATATCGGTATCCGAAATGCCATTAGCGGGCGTTCGATTAACGGTATAGGACAGGCCATTCAACGGCATTGTGAAAAGCAAGGCTACGGTGTAGTTCGCGAGCTTACTGGTCACGGAATTGGAAAAGAGATGCACGAGGCACCGCAGATTCCGAATTATGATACGAATGACAGTAGGGTAGTGCTGAAAGCTGGGATGTGTGTTGCAATAGAACCGATGATTACATTGGGCGATCGGCACATTGTGTTGATGCCTGACCGTTGGACGATTCGGACACGTGACGGCAAACCGGCAGCACATTTTGAGCATACCATTGCTATCCGTAAGGGTACAGCAGAGATTTTATCAACGTTTGAAGAAATAGAACAGTTAGAAGGAACACTATATTAAATTATGGCAAAGCAATCCGCGATAGAGCAGGACGGAACCATCGTCGAATCACTTTCAAATGCGATGTTTCGTGTAGAACTTGAAAATGGAGTTCAGATCATAGCGCACATCTCAGGCAAGATGAGAATGCACTATATTAAGATCTTGCCCGGAGACAAGGTGAAAGTAGAGATGAGTCCGTATGATTTGACTAAGGGAAGAATCGTTTTCCGATATAAATAATCAAGTAAAGATATGAAGACAAGAGCATCATTAAAAAAACGAACCCCCGACTGCAAGATCGTTCGTCGCAAAGGTCGGTTGTTCGTGATTAACAAGAAGAACCCTAAGTATAAATTGCGCCAGGGCTAAGTGATGGAATGTCAGACTTGTGGTCTGACGCACCCATCGGACAAAAGGAATTTAATCGATTTAATTAATTTATTTTATTAACAATGGCAATAAGAATTGTTGGAGTAGATTTGCCCCAAAATAAGCGTGGCGAAATCGCATTGACTTATATCTATGGTATAGGTCGAAGTAGTTCAGCAAAGATATTGGATAAGGCCGGCGTAAGCCGCGACTTGAAGGTCAGTGAGTGGACTGACGATCAGGCAGCCAAAATCCGTGAAATTATCGGCGCTGGATTCAAAGTGGAAGGTGATCTCCGTTCAGAGGTCCAAATGAATATCAAGCGACTGATGGATATTGGATGCTATCGTGGAATCCGCCATCGTAACGGTCTTCCCGTTCGCGGTCAGAGTACAAAGAATAATGCTCGCACCCGTAAAGGTAAGAAGAAGACTGTTGCTAATAAGAAGAAAGCTACTAAGTAAAATTTAGTTGAGAGTTGAAAGTTGAGAGTTACGGAGCATTGGCTCCATTACTTAAAACTTGCAGACTTAAAACTTTTAAACTAAAAAGTTATGGCAAAGAAACAAGCAACATCTAAGAAAAGAGTAGTAAAAGTTGACGCTATCGGACAGCTTCACGTTCATAGTTCATTCAACAATATTATCGTATCTCTGACAAATGCAGAGGGGCAGGTTATTTCTTGGTCTTCGGCAGGTAAGATGGGATTCCGTGGCTCAAAGAAGAATACGCCTTATGCAGCTCAGACAGCAGCAGAGGATTGTGCAAAGGTAGCTTTCGACCTCGGTCTTCGCAAGGTAAAGGCTTATGTAAAAGGTCCGGGTAACGGTCGTGAGAGCGCTATTCGTGCCGTACACGGTGCAGGTATTGAGGTGACTGAAATCGTTGACGTAACTCCATTACCCCACAACGGTTGTCGTCCTCCTAAGCGTCGTCGTGTATAATTATCAATATCAATCAATAAGCACATTTAAATATTATGGCAAGATATATAGGTCCGAAATCTAAAATTGCACGTCGTTTTGGTGAACCCATCTTCGGCGCTGACAAAGTTTTGTCCAAGAGAAACTTCCCTCCTGGACAGCATGGCAATAACCGTCGCAGAAAGCAGTCTGAGTACGGAGTTATGTTGGCAGAGAAGCAGAAAGCCAAGTACACGTATGGTGTGCTTGAGCGTCAATTCCGTAATATGTTTATCAAGGCTGCCAAGGCTGATGGCATTACAGGTGAGATCCTTCTTCAAAATCTGGAATGCCGTCTTGACAACGTTGTCTTCCGTCTCGGAATTGCACCTACGCGTGCTGCTGCACGTCAGTTAGTGGGGCATAAGCACATTATTGTCGACGGTCGGGTAGTCAACATTCCTTCTTATGCTGTTAAACCCGGTCAAATCGTTGGTGTGCGTGAGAAGGCTAAGTCACTTGAAGTTATCGAAGCTGCATTAGCCGGCTTTAACCACAGCAAATATCCTTGGATAGAATGGGATGAGAATACAAAGAGCGGCAAATTCCTGCACAAGCCCGAGCGTGCCGATATTCCCGAGAATATTAAGGAGCAGTTAATCGTTGAGTTGTACTCTAAATAAATCATTGAATTAATGGCGATATTAGCATTTCAAAAACCTGATAAAGTTGTAATGTTGGAGGCCAATGACCGGTTTGGTAAGTTCGAATTCCGTCCTCTTGAGCCGGGCTTCGGCGTTACTATCGGTAACTCTTTGCGCCGCATTCTTCTTTCATCGCTCGAAGGTTATGCCATCAATACAATTCGTATTGTAGGTGTTGAGCATGAGTTCTCCTCTGTACCGGGCGTCAAGGAAGATGTTACCAACATTATCTTGAATTTGAAACAAGTAAGATTCAAGCAAGTAGTAGAAGAATTCGAGAATGAGAAAGTTAGTATCATCGTGGAAGGACTTACAGAGTTCAAAGCCGGTGATATTGCTAAGTATCTGACTGGATTTGAAGTGTTAAACCCTGATTTGGTGATTTGCCATTTAGATGCCAAATCCTCAATGCAGATCGATCTCACTATCAATAAAGGTCGTGGATATGTTCCTGCTGACGAAAATCGTGAGTTCTGCACTGACGTCAACGTCATTCCAATTGATTCTATCTACACTCCGATCCGTAATGTCAAGTATTCTGTGGAACCGTACCGTGTCGAGCAAAAGACCGACTACGATAAGCTGATTCTTGAAGTATCTACGGATGGTTCCATCAGCCCGAAAGATGCATTGAAAGAGGCTGCCAAGATTCTCATCTATCACTTTATGTTGTTCTCTGACGAAAAGATTGCAATGGAAAATCCTGACCAAGAGAGTAACCAAGAGTTTGATGAGGAGGTTTTGCATATGCGCCAGTTGCTTAAGACCAAACTCGTGGATATGAACCTTAGTGTTCGTGCCCTCAATTGCCTCAAAGCAGCTGATGTCGAGACACTCGGCGACTTGGTGCAATATAACAAGACCGACCTCTTGAAGTTCCGTAACTTCGGTAAGAAATCGCTCTCAGAGCTTGATGATTTGCTCGAGGGTCTGAATCTGTCTTTTGGAACCGATATTTCAAAGTATAAACTGGACAAAGAATAGTTGACGAGTTTACAAGTAAATGAGTTGACAAGTTTGTCCATAATTAAGTTAAAGACAAAATGAGACATAATAAGAAATTCAACCATTTGGGTCGTACTGCATCTCATCGTGACGCTATGTTGGCAAATATGGCAATCTCGTTGATTATGCACAAAAGAATCACTACGACCCTTGCTAAGGCAAAGGCCTTGAAGAAGTATGTGGAGCCCCTGATTACGCGCTCTAAGGAAGATACAACCAATTCACGCCGTGTTGTTTTCCGTTATTTGCAGAATAAATATGCAGTGACGGAGTTGTTCAAGGAAGTTGCTGCCAAAGTGGCTGACCGCCCTGGAGGTTACACTCGTGTTATTAAGCTCGGTACTCGTCAGGGTGACGCAGCTCAGATTGCTTTTATTGAGCTGGTAGACTTCGATGAGAATATGGCTAAGGCTCCTAAGGCTGAGGCAAAGAAGACTCGTCGTAGCCGTCGTTCAGCTGTCAAGACTGCTGCTCCTGTTGCAGACGAAGCTCCCAAGGCAGAACAGACTGCTGAGGAGGCTCCCAAAGTAGAAGAAACGGCTAAGACAGCAGAAACTCCTAAGGCGACAGAATCGGCAGAAGAGTCTAAGGCTGAATAAACCGTTGAAATATACTATTTCTAATATTGCCCCCGGAGGAGTATCATCTTCTTCGGGGGTAATTTATCTTATTAGGCCTTAATGTGAGTGGTTTCTCAATACTGATTTAGTGTGAGTTTGGATGGAATTTCTCTTCTGAATAACTGTCAAAATCGCAACGGAGTTGCGACAGATGTAGTAACGGAGTTACGATGATTTATTGTAACGGGGTTACGACATAAGACGCTACGACGCAGCGATAACGGCTGCTGCCCTGATACTGCGAACATTGATATTTTTGACATTTGGAGAACGATGCCGATGCCACTGATCAATTCATCGAACTTACATTGATTTAGGCGCATATCTTCGCAGGAATTTTCGGACATTGTCTATTAATTGCCTGTTCACTACGGTATCTTCTAAATAGTTGGATTTGTTGATGAATTTCCGGTAATAGAACAACACTTGATCGGCGTTTTTGAGTCCATTGTACATTTGAGCGATGTTATAGTAAGTAAGTGTGTGATTGGGGCGGTATTGCGCACATTTCTCAAAGGCTGATAATGCTCGGTCGTATTGTTTGAGATAGAAATGAGCTTCGCCCAGCTCATTATAGATGAAGAATATTCTATCGCTGTCGGGGAGCAATACCCGGGCAGCTTTTTCCAAAGCCTCGATGGCTTCATTTCTCAGAAAGAGCTTGTTAGCAACTCGTCCTAATTGAAACAGACTGGGGTAGTCGCTGAGTTGTTTCAATTCGGCTGCTTTTTGTAAGGCGTGATAAGCTTTGTCCAGTCGAGCTTTCTCCTGATAACTGATACCGAGAACGAAATTGGATTCGTAATTATCAAGGCCTTGTTGCCGGAGGTTGTTATAAATAGTTATCGTTTCGTCATAATTGCCGGCGAGATAGCAGGCATGGCTATATTGTCGTTTGACGAATACATTGATGGAGTCGTGTTGCAGATAAGATCGAGTCAGGCGCATAGCCCGCTCTGCACGGTTGGTGGAGTTGAGATGCGAAGCGTAAGAGGCGATAATTTCCCCGTCCGAAGGATATTCCTCGATGATTTTATCAGCCCAGACTCTGAGAGAATCTTCTTTGTCTAAGTTAAGATAGGCGTAATAGAGGATGCGCATATCGGATTGATTTAATTGGTCGGAAGCAATGCCGTTAAAAACGGATACACAGGCAGCATAGTCACCCACTTTTCTGTAACACGCTGCAAGTTTTCTACTGATGTCAATGTCTGTTTGATGGCATAGGTATCCCCGATAACAGCCTTAATGAATATAACTTCTGAATCTGAGAGGCAACTCTCACGATGATTTTATGTTTGTTATGTGATGAAATAATATATTTATTCATCATTTGATTAAAAAACTTGTTGAAGTTATCGAGCATACAGAATATTTCAGGACTCCCTTTGAACGAAGTGAGAAACATTGTCCTTGGTAAACATAGCAGAATTTATTGGTTTTAATTGATGGTTTTGCAACTATAAATTCACAACGTTTTCTGCTAATCTGCAAAGAGTCGGACAATTAGAATTCTTCAGACTCACGTTATATTAAGTAGTTATTTTTTTTATTAATATTATGGTGTTATTTCAACTAATTGTGTATATTTTCGGCGAACTAATGATACTGACATCGTTGCTGGAATACTGAATACAAAATGAAATATTACAGTTTGCAGTTTATAGCAGGTGCTTTGATGACATTGTTCTGCGGGAGGGTATGCACTTTCTCCCATACTAGTGAAGAGTTGATAACCTTAGGTCAGGTGATTGATACTTTATCGTTATGCTCTAATGCTGTTAAGACAGAAGAGCTGAAGTTTCGAAATGAGTTACTGGAATATGAAAATTACCGGAAAGGTTTCTTTCCTGCTATTTCGCTGAATGTCAGTCCAATGAATTTTAATCGGTCCTTACGGCTGTTGCAACAAGCAGCAGATGGTAGCACTCTTATGTTGAAGACTATTCTAATAGTAGTGGTTTAGGGGGTATTATACGTCAGAAAATCGGTTTTACGGGCGGTGAGCTCAATGTCGGAAGCAACTTGAATGATCTGCACGAGTATTCTCGACATAGAAAGAGTTTTGGGACAGCTCCTTTTACCATAGGTTATTCGCAGCAGTTGTGGGGTGGGAGAAGGCTTAATTGGTTAGAGTATAGAATTGTATATGAGAAGAGACTGTCTGCAGTTAAACAATACTGTACGAGTGTTACAGGAATACAGCATGTATATGGTGGCGTTGTCAGACAGAATGTCTCAACACCCAACTAAGTTATGAAGATGCGGCGAAGAATTATGAAGTATCACTTCGTCGCCTATCTACTTATTTAGGAATATCCCGTCGTTTTGATATCTCAGTACCATCTTTTAATCTTTAGATATCGATTTTGTAGCATACTATGTCAAGAAGAATAACCCTTTTTATAAAAAACAGGAGATTCATAAATTAGAAGCAGAAAAGACACTCTTCTCAACAAAGTTGAATAATCGTTTTAATGCAAACGTCAGTTTTAACTATGGTGTTAATCAATATGCTGAGACATTGGCTAATGCTTATCAGCATTTGAATGTACGACAATCTATCAGTGTAGGATTACAAATCCCAGTTTTTCAATGGGGTATCAATAAGAATAAAATTCGTATTGCCCAAAACACTTATCAGGTAGCTTGTCTCGATATAGATAAGAAGGTACTGGAATTTGAAAATGAATTAACAGAAAAAATCAATCTCTATAACTTTTCCGTCAAGCAATGGTTCACGGCGGAAAGAGTTTACTATCTTTCAAAGGTACAGTATCGAATGGCCATCCAAAAGTTTATCTTAGGAAAAGTCTCTGCTTACGAACTCAATACTGCCTTGAGTAATCAGAATATGGCAATGAATAAATATTATACAGCAATCAAAAATGTTTATATCAATTATTATGTTTTAAGGAGTTTAGCTTTGTACGGTTTCAAGAGAATGTTGAACTTAGAGAAAGTACTTATTTCGAAATCATCTTGACTTTCCCCTTTTTCTTATCTTTTTCAGAAGAATTAGAATAAATGCGATATAGTTTCATCCCTCCCAACTGGCCAGTGTGGTGTCGAACCTGTTCAGTACGTTTCTGTACGAATCCATCCACGCATTGGTCCTTTCAATGCTATATCTTTCCTTATAAAGTAGCTCGTCAAGGAACTCTTCCTCCCTTTGCGCTTCTCTGCGCTTATTGAAGGCGACGTTTGGAAAGCCCCATGTCCTTGATACACACGCCTGAACTGTTCTACGTCAAAACCAGCATCTGCGTTGAGAAAGAGTCCCGATACGGAAAGGCCTGAAGCCTTAAGCCCCTAGAACAGTCCCCGAAGTACCTCGGAGATGTTGTAGAGGTCGTTGTGCGAACCCGAAACGGGGGTGGACATGGCAAGCGATATTCCCTGTCGGTCCGTGACATATATGGCATTGGTAGTATTTCTTTTCTTGCGGCCTTGATAGCCACAGCACTCCTCACCACGAAGGGTAGTGGTGTGGCTGTCGTCCAAATCCACACTGGATATGTCCAAGGAATACTTGTGGCGTTCCAGGATTATGCCCCACACCTTTTTCTACTCGCCGTTCACGCATCACTTGCGAAAGTGCCCATACACGGTCTTGTAGTGCAACACCGTCCCAGTGAAGACGGATGATATGGGAAGCATATGCCATTGGCAGCCCGTCTTTAGTTTGTAGAGGATGGACAGAATGACTTCCAACAAGTCACTTTTCGAGACGTAACCGCGTTTTGCCACCGACAAATGGGGAAGGATTTCAAATTTTATTGTATCTTTGTCCAGTACTTCGTATATGAGAGGAGTGTTTATCTTGGTTTTGCATCACGAAGATAATAAACTCCTCTCTTTATAGAAATATTAAAAGTCAAGACGACTTCGTTAAAATGTATAAGGTATCCAAAATCTTGAAACAAAAATCCCTGCAATCCCGAAAGATTACAGGGATACACCCCTAAGTGGGCGTTGAGGGATTCGAACCCCCGACCCTCTGCTTGTAAGGCAGATGCTCTAAACCAACTGAGCTAAACGCCCTTACTTGTTGTAAGCAGTTGCAAAGGTATGCTATTTCAATTAATTGACCAAATTTTTCACGACTTTTTTCTACGGGTTATTAGAAAAATTCGTTGCTTTGAGAGATTACAATATTATAATTAAGGTGTTTGTCCCATAGGGCAAACACCTTAATTGATATTTATCTGTGATAATTATTCAGTTACCTGAACAGTTGCACGACGGTTGAAAGAGATCGGAGACAGATCATCTACACCACCCTTACCGACAGTTTTGATATTATCACGGCTTATACCCATTTTAACCAGCTCATCAGCAAGTGTGTTAGCACGACGCTCTGACAGACCTTGGTTGTGTTTCGGTGTACCCGTAGCACTGTCTGCGTAACCTGTAACAAGAAGATTAGAGTTGTTCTCCTTGGCATACTGGGCTAATGCACGAACATTCACAAGGTCTTTCTGAGAAGCGATGACAGACTTATCTAAATTGAAGAAGACTGAGATAGGCGTTGTTACAAATTCTTTTACGGTCCTGTCTTCTGCGGGCTTCTGGTTAGCCAGCATCTCTTTCAGACGTGCATTCTCTGCATTAGCATCATTAAGCTGTGCATTGAGAGCGTCAATTTGAGACTGAGATAGAGCCTTAATTGCATCTACATCAGGAGTCTTCTCCCAAGTAGCCTTACCGAGATTGAATGTCAAACCAACTTCTGCATAAAGATTATTATCGTGAGAATCCCAACCTCTATGAGCATTAGTTTTTTCAATACCATCAATGTCACTTTCAAGACGATTCCATCCTAATTCAAAATTGATAGCAACTTTTTTGCAGACACGGAATTCATTCAAAATACCTGCACTCAGATCCGTAGCGTAGAGATTGTGAGTCATCGTACGACCAATACCACCACCGATGAACGGAATGAAATTCCAAACACGGTTTGGGTTATAGCCACAAAGCATATTGCTTACATTGAACAGAACGTGTTCATTCAAAACCCAATAAGAGTTGTGATTACCATAATTGTTAGCATCGGTTACTGTCTTGCCCCAAATACCTTGTAACTTTGTGCGAAGACCGATTCCCGGTGTGAACCATTTACCAAGTGCTACTGAAACACCAGGATTAGAACGGAATTTTTTGAATGGACTTCTGTTCAGATTAAGGCCGTGCTCCTCACTTGAATACCAAGCATTCCAATCTGCACCGACCTGAATAAACCAGTTACTCCAAAAAGAATTGGTAGCAACACTGTACTTTTGTACAGGGTCTGCATCCTGAGCCATTGTCGACATTGAGATGCCAGCGAATGCTAATACAATCAATAATTTTCTCATAAACGATGTATTTAATTAATTAAAATGAATTCTTATAACTCACAGTTACGTCTAAGACGCGTTGCAAAAGTAGTAATAAAATTTAGATCTGCTCACATTGAGAGCAAAAAATGTATTTTTTTTCGCTTAAAAGATGGTCTTTTCTGTATTTTTAACATAAGTTCAATGTTTTATCCCAGCAAATGCTCTATCTCTTGTTGCTTCAAAATGCATAGGATATTTTTACCGTCAGGAGTGTAATTAACATTTGCGCACGCGAACAGTCCATTGACTAAATTCTCCATTTCGTCATTGCTCAAAACCTGTCCTTGTGGAATTGCAGCATTACGAGCCATACTCAGGGATAGCGAGCTGTAAATGTCATCTACGGCATTGGTATTTTTTTCAGTTGTCGATGTGATCATATCGTGTATTAACACAACAGCATCAATGCCATCAAGATCGGCCGGAATAGCATTGATAGCATAACTGTTATTGCCCAAGTCGGTCAACTCGAACCCCATATCAGTCATTTCTGGCAATACTTTATGAAATATAACGGTCTCCGAGACAGATATTTGGATTACTTGAGGAAATAGCATTTTCTGTGCAGAACTGCGCTGTTCTTTTACCTGTTGCATATAACGCTCATAAAGAATACGTACGTGCGCGCGATGCTGATCAATGATCATTAATCCCGATTTCACCGCAGTCATTATGTATTTGCCTTTATATTGATAATGTGAGGGTGACTTTTCTGCAAGTATATGATGGGGAGTCTCTTGCTGTTGGTTATCATCTCCGAGCACATCGAAGATATATGTTTCATTGTCTTGTTCTTTTTTCAATCCGTCATAAAGTTCTTCCCATTTTGCAGAAAGCTGTTTTTTCGGGGGCTTGTCAGTGTTTTCAAAAGGATTATACTGTGGATTGTAATTCACTTTCGGCATTTGGACATCATTCGGATGTGAGCTGAATACGGGGATATCGGGTTTACCTTGCGTGTCGAAATCAATGGTTGGAACATCATTAAACATACCAATCGTTTCGCGAACACTTGCCAAAAGAATTTGCCAAATGGCCTGTTCGTTTTCAAATTTGATTTCAGTCTTTGTAGGGTGAATATTGACATCGATATCTTCCGGATTTACTTCGAAATAAATGAAATAAGGAACCTGTTCGCCGACAGGCACTAATCGGTCGTAAGCCATTGTTACCGCCTTGTTGAAATAGGGGTGTTTCATATACCGATTGTTTACAAAGAAGAATTGCTGTACACCTCGTTTGTGTGCAGATTCAGGTTTTCCGACAAAGCCGTTGATCTTACACATTGTCGTGTCTACCTGGATCGGCAAGAGATCTTGATTGAGTCGCTTGCCGAAAATGTCTAAAATACGTTGTCGTAGTCCGCCTGCTTTTAGATGAAAAAGTTCGCTCCCATTGCTGTGTAGTGTAAAAGTGATGTGAGGATTTACCAAAGCAATGCGGTCAAAAGCGGTCAGGATATTAGAGAGTTCGGTTGAATTAGATTTTAAGAACTTCCTACGTGCAGGGACATTAAAGAACAGATTCTCAATCAGGAAGTTGCTCCCGATCGGGCAAGAACAGGGTTCCTGATGTTGGAATTTAGAACCGGTGATGCACAAATGTGTTCCTAATTCTTCTGTTTGCATACGTGTGTGCAAATCAACTTGTGCTACCGCAGCGATAGAAGCTAATGCCTCACCGCGGAATCCCATCGTATGGAGATTGAACAAGTCGTCAGCTTGCCGAATTTTTGAGGTGGCGTGTCGTTCGAAAGACAGTCTGGCATCGGTTTCCGACATTCCTTTTCCATCGTCGATCACTTGTATCGATGTACGACCGGCGTCTACGACTAAAATGTTAATCGTCTTTGCATCGGCATCAATGGCGTTTTCTACAAGTTCCTTGATGACACTTGCAGGACGCTGAATCACCTCTCCGGCTGCAATCTGATTTGCCACTGAGTCAGGTAAAAGCTGTATAATATCACTCATTGTTACAATTCCGCTAAATAAAACCAAATAAACAGCAGTACGATAAGTAACAAAAACAAAGCCTTAGTACTCATTCTCATTTTTCCACCGGCCTCTTTTTGTTTGCGTTTGCGCAGGTGTTGCGTTGCTGCAATAAATGTCCCGCCCAATCGTTCTCGCCCGTCGCGCTCTCCATCTGTCATTCCCATTTCTCGTCGTGCGCGCTGTTCGATTTTCTGCAAATGCTCTTTCCGCTCATCTATATAGATATAGGTATGGCGGAATTTACGCGGTTTACGTATGCCGAAAAGGTTCATCGCTGTGTCCCTTTGGGCTTTTGAGGTAGTTTGGGTACTACAATCTTACCCGCGGGTATATCGACAACGGTTTTTCTTTCAATTGTTTGAAGCGGTGCTTGTTGTCGTTTTACGGTCTGCAAATTAGCTCCGAGCCCTTTCCCACGCCAAACGAAGATGTCTTCTTTATTTTTTGGGCGTATATTATTAAACCAAGCAAAGCTGGTCAATTTGGTCTTATCTGGCGGAATCTGTGTCATCGGATAGAGTGTGGCCTCGAATTTGCACGTCCAAATCTTTTCTAATTTCCGTGTTTCATTGAGGAACATTCGCATCGTATCCGTTTCTAAGTAGTTGAGTCCGATCAAAGAACTGTCTTTGTCATCAACAGTATAGTAGATGCTTTGCACATTTCCGATGGCGTCATTGCGTCGCAGAGCCCCTGCTTTGAAATAAGCAAACATATCACGAGAGGCTATCTGGTTGTAATGGATACTATCCGGCATTTGTTCGATTGACAAAGCCTGCCCCAAAACGTGTGCTTCGCGGATCGTAGAGTCGGCCATATAGGCTTTGATGACTTCACCGAGCAACTGTCGACCGGCATTCCATACGATCGGATCTTTATACATTGTCATACACGAATCTTGTGAGTTGAACACCATCGAGTCGCAAACGGCTTGTACATCTGTGCGATAAGCGCGCACGTGAGGATAGTAGTGTACTTTCCGGTAGACCGAATCTGTGTTGATATGAAAGGTGAAGAGCTTCATCGTATCAGCGTGGGCGTAAAGCGTGTCACCACGAGAATACTCTTTACTAACAGCTCTTTTCGTCGCGAGACCGTACCCTGTCTTCTCGTTATAATACAACTTGCCGCACGTCAGTGACGTCTTGTTTTTCTGATCGACGAAGACCACGTTTCCGAAACCGCGACTGATACCAGTCTTGTCGTCGTAATAGAGACTGTCGCCGGTAATCGTTTTCTCTTTGTCTACAACTGTCGAGCGCCCGAAAAGCTGCGCTTTGTCACTTTGGGTATCGAAATATCCCTGTTCGGTATGGATTACACTCGTGCCCGAAGTGATCTTAGAAGGCCCTACGATATGAGCCAACGACTTGCGGGTATCATAATAGAGCGTGTCGGTTGTGATGAGACGCTTGCCGCTGCGCAGCTTTACATTATAATAAAAGGTAGCTTCACGTGTTTTCGTATTATATTCGCCCCAGTCTGAGACCAACTTATCCTTACCGTCGATCAGTGTTCCACCCTCGCGGAAATAGGCATACTCGTACAGCCGGTCATAGTCGAGACTATCGGTGTAGAGCGTCTGTCGCTGGTGTTTCAGCACCACATTGCGCCGCGCTTCCATCAATTGCTGCTGACCGTCATAGAATCCGTAGTCACAGGTTAACGATAAAGTATCGCCCTGACGGAATCGAACGTGTCCGAAAGCTTTGAATGAATTGGATTCTTGATAATAATAAGCACTGTCGCAAAATAGTTGAGCGCCGGCGTGATTGAAATGTACTCGCCCTTTCACGATCTGTGCTTCGGGGTTGGGTCCATATATATCGTAACTTAACTGGTCTGAATGCACCAGATGGACTCGGTCGTCTTGTACTTTGCGCGACCGCTTTCGGGCCGTCTGGTGAGACGCTGCCACACCAAGCCCAAAAAGGCATAGCATCGCGATCATCGCGATTCTATGCCCATTTATATATTGACTTATCTTTTGTTTCAGCGTCATTTAATCCATCCTTCATATTCAAACTGGCAGCTTTTATAGCGATCGTTCATCCACACATACGTGTGTTTGATCTTGTTTACCACCCAATCGTGCAAACATTTCTCACGTTCTTTGATCAGTACGACATTCTTCATCACTTGGAAGTCTTCTGTAATCGTAGCCTTATGACCATCTATACGGCTTTTCAATTTTACGATAGCGCAAGCTGTTTTTCCTTTATCCGTAATCATCTGGAATGGGGCCGAAATCTCACCCACTTTTAACGTTTCTACGATTCGGGCTATATCAGTGGGTAAGTCTTTCATTTTGAATTTGGAAGTGCGGGTTCCCGTCTCTCTGTCTGTATTTGCCATCAGTCCGTGGTTGTTCTTCGTTTCTTTGTCATCTGAGATATAAGCCGTTGCGTCTTCAAAAGTAAACTTGCCTGAACGAATGTCATTCGCAATGGAGTCGAGTCTCAATTTGGTCTTCTCAATGGCTTCCGAACCAACACGAGGCTTGCGAAGGATGTGGCGGACATTGACTTTGTCGCCGCGTTTATCAACTAATTGGATGATGTGATAGCCAAATTCGGTCTCGACAATCTTTGAAATCTTCTTCGGATCAGTTAAGTTGAAAGCCACAGCAGCGAATGCCGGGTCGAGCATTCCACGTCCGGTATAGCCCAATTCACCGCCTTGCCGGGCCGAATTGGTGTCTTCCGAGTAGAGACGAGCGATTGTTGCAAAGGTTGTTTCACCCTTGTTAACACGGTTGGTATATTCACGCAGCTCATCTTTTACGCGGTTAATCTCTTCTTGTGATATGCGGGGATGGTTCATCAGGATTTCTACCTCTACCTCAGTAGGTACAAATGGTATACTGTCTGAGGGTAGATCTTTGAAATAATTGCGCACATCAGCAGGTGAAACCGTGATGTTTTCCACAATCTTTTTCTTCATTTCCTGAATCAGCATACGATTTTTGTAGTCGTCGTGCATATCTTGACGAATCTGAGTAAGCGATTTTTTATAGTATTCTTCTAATTTTTCGCGTGACCCGATACCTGAAATCAGATAGTTAATCTGGTCGTCTATGCCTTGTGCAATCTGCGATTCAGACACCGTTATACTGTCGATTGCGGCTTGATGGAGATAGAGTTTTTGCACGGCCAACTGTTCGGGAATAGCGCAGTCGGGGTCGCCATTCCACTTAAATCCTTCTCCTTCGCCTTGCAATCGCATCACTTCGACATCTGATTTCAAAATGGGTTCGTCGCCGATAACCCATATAACCTCATCCACTACACTCGTTTCAGGAATCTTCGGGTCATCTTTTGACACACGTGTTGTGTCTTTTTCTGTCTTGGGAGTTGCCTTATGGGCATTGGCACTTGTTCCTGCCACGAGCAGAAAAGCTATAAATCCTACCAGTATTTTGTTTCTTGTCTTCATCTGTTTGTTATTTTGCGTACGCGAATACGTTTCGTTTTTATTTTAGTAAGTCTTATTCGTCACTGTAACAGCGGTTTGATCGTAGCGAGAACAGTCTTGTCAATTTCCACAGAATAGCGTTTTCGAAGTGCCGAAAGCCACTCGTTTTCAAGCGATTCACGATAATCGGCCACCACTTGCAGACGTACATCGCTCCACGTTTTCGGTCTTTTCAACTTCTTTCCATAGGCTTCTGTGATGGGAAATTCTGTTACCGGTACAACGGCGGAGAGCTTTTTGAAGACCTTTCTGTCTACCAATGCGTTATCGCCGACTTTGAAATAGCCCACAGCGAATGGTCTTTGGTTTTCCGATTGTCGGTTAGATGCCGTTCGAATAAGTATTTCCCACTCGCCGAAAGGTCGCTTTTTGAGCAGTGCCTTGATTCGCTTGGCATCAGCTTTATCTTTTGCATAGAAAACAATCCCTTGAAAACGGGGTTGTTCCCAGCGATATTTCTTCTTGTGTTTCTTGAAATAAGCTGCGATAGCCTGGTCGTTTTCGACTACAGACCGACTGCTGATACGGTTGGAAATAGCGCATACCAGTAGACCCTCTTCATATTCGCGGAGCTGATTACGTCGGTACGAATCTGCTCTTTCAGCCCATTTCTGTTTCTCCGCCAATGCTTGTTCGTGGGCCGGAATCTGTGCTTTGACTTTGTCGGTAAGGCTCCGCCCATCTATCGATAACTGCTTTCGCAAATTCTGTTGGTCGACAAACCGAAGAAGGTTGGTTCTCAACGAGTCATAAGCAAGCGTAGGTTGCTTGTCGTCAAGCCGCAGAATGTGCCAGCCGAGCGGTGAGATGAAAGGTCGACTGATGTCTCCTGGTTGCATCGAAAAGGCCTGATCTTCAAACTCTTTCAATGTTTCGCCCCGGCGAATCCAGGTCATTCGTCCGCCATTTGGTGCTGATTCGCGATCGTCCGAATATTGACGGGCCAGTGTATAGAAGTCTTCGCCACGTTGCAGTGCACTGTAAATGGTTTCGATACGTCGCTGAGCATCAGTCTCCTGAGCCTTGGTAGCCCGCTGACTGAGCCTGATCAAGATCTGGGCAGGTCTGATCCATCCGCCCGATTGCGCTGTCTTGCGCTGTATCTTGGCATAGATCCTGCGCGCTTCGGCTTCCATCTGGGTGTCGCCGACGTTTGTCGGCACGCTCATCAGCCGTTGATCGGCGCTGTGTATGTGCTTCACAGTGGCCAAAGTATCTAAATGTGCTTCGCGGGCAGCCATCACCTTCAACTTATAATCGATGAACTTACGGAGAAAATCATCGAGACTTGTCTTCTGAATGACGCCCGGAGCGTTGTTTTTATTGTACAAATACACGAACTCCGAACGGCTTACGGGATGTCCGCTGATGGTCATCAGCGTCGGATCCGACTGTGCGAAGCCGCTGATTCCACACAACATGCAGACTGCCAACAGCACTTTGATGCGCATACTGGTTTATTCCGGGCGTGAGTAATTGGGTGCTTCGCTCGTGATGGTGATGTCGTGCGGATGGCTTTCCATTACGCCTGCGTTGGTGATTCGCACAAAACGGGCCTCGTGCAAACGGTCAATCGTTTCGGCGCCACAATATCCCATTCCTGAGCGTAGCCCTCCGATGAGTTGGTAAATCACCTCTTGCACTGTGCCTTTATACGGAACCCGACCGGCGATTCCCTCCGGAACGAGCTTCTTTACATCGCTTGTTTCGCCCTGGAAATAGCGGTCTTTCGAGCCGTTCTTTTGTTCCATTGCTTCTAACGAACCCATACCGCGATAGCTCTTAAACTTTCGCCCGTTGAAGATAATCGTTTCGCCGGGACTTTCTTCAGTACCAGCCACGAGCGAACCAATCATTACACTGCTGCCACCGGCGGCCAATGCTTTGACGATATCACCCGAGTAACGCAGTCCGCCATCTGCAATCAGAGGCACATCGGTGCCTTTCAGCGCACAATAAACATCGTATACGGCGCTCAACTGAGGTACGCCAACACCCGCAACAACACGTGTCGTGCAGATAGAACCGGGTCCGATACCCACTTTCACGGCATCGGCGCCATTGTCGACGAGCATTTTTGCGGCCGCACCTGTGGCCACATTGCCCACTACAATGTCTACTTTCGGGAACGATAGTTTGGCTTCTCTTAATTTTTCTATCACTGATTTGGAGTGTCCGTGAGCCGTATCGATGACCACGGCATCGGCTCCTGCCTCTACTAAAGCCTGCATTCGGGCCAGCGTGTCAGCTGTAACGCCTACACCGGCAGCCACGCGCAGTCGGCCTTTCTCATCTTTGCAGGCCATTGGTTTGTCCTTGGCTTTGGTAATATCTTTATAAGTAATGAGGCCCACCAAGTGATTTTGGGCGTCCACCACAGGGAGTTTCTCTATCTTATATTCCTGCAAGATCTGTGCAGCTGCGGCCAAATCGGTCTGCTGATGTGTCGTAATCAGATTCTCGCTTGTCATCACTTCGTCGATGCTTTTATCCAAACGACGCTCGAAACGCAGGTCTCTGTTGGTGACAATGCCCACCAAATGGTTCTCGTCATCAATCACCGGAATGCCTCCGATGTGGTAATCCTGCATAATCGCAAGGGCATCTTGCACCGTGCATCCGCGTCGGATGGTCACCGGGTCATAGATCATCCCATTCTCGGCACGTTTTACTGTGGCTACGTTATGCGCTTGTTCATCGATGCTCATATTCTTATGGATGACGCCGATACCGCCTTCGCGGGCGATGGCAATAGCCATCGACGATTCGGTGACGGTGTCCATTGCGGCTGTTACAAACGGAACTTTCAACGAAATACTGCGAGAGAATTTCGTTTCTAATGTTACCGACTTCGGCAAAACCTCTGAATAAGCAGGAATTAACAGGACGTCGTCGAACGTCAGGCCGTCCATCTCAATTTTATCTGCAACAAATGATGACATAGGGCATTAAAATTTATTGCGTGCAAATTTACTAATAAAATTCCGAATGTGCATTACTCGCCGCCTAAAAAACTGCGAATTAATGCTATTTAACGGCCTTCTGAGTTTCCAACCGGTCCATAGACACCAGGCAATAGCGAGTCCGATGAGGAAGATGTAGAGTATACCCGCACGACCGAAGAAAGTATATATTCGTCCTGTATGTATCTCCAAGCATACATTACGCAATGACATCGGCAATGTTTTCATTGTCGGTGGCATCGGCAGAATCGGTGTTCCTTGTCTATAATTTACGACGCACGCCCCGCCGCAAAGTTCATTGCTGAAACCCGAAACGGGATGATTGCTGATCGGCGGACCGTATTGGGATATGCTGCTGTCTTCTCCGAACCAATCGTTTACTTGTCCTGTATTTCGATTCCAACGGTAAAGTCCGCTGAAAGAACCGATCAGCCACGTGCCGTCTGCCTGTTGTTGCTGCACGTTCAGTCCCATCACGCTCACGGGAGGAGTGCCGGTAAGCTTGCGGGGGGTGGCTGTGAGTGTTGTCATCCGATAGAATCCGTCTGACGAATAGAGCAGCCAATCACCTGATTGGGTATCGAATCGCAGCGAGCGCAACTTGTCGTACCACGCGTTCGGGCTGTCCATCACGCTGAAAGGAACGGCAGGTACGCGTCCGGTGATAATTGCCAGCATTGCCGGTGGGCGCAATAGCCACCCTGTAAAACAAAGAAATAGGGTGAGGACAATGGTCAGGCGTCCCACTTTGTTGTGCCAAACGAATAGCCATTTCATCAAGGCAGCGTATCTGTGGCGCGTCATTCGTGGCACGATCCAATACATTATGCCCGTCAAACTTAAAAAGATCAGCACCAAAGCGATGCCATCCACGATGAGTTTACCGGTCAATCCGAAAAGCTCTCCACTGTGAAGCCACCATACGGTGCGGAAAAGTGAAACGTGTCCGTCGTTGTCTGGCGAAGCGGGTAAGGTAAGGCGGTGAAATGTACGATAAGGAGGCAAGGAATAAAATATATGCGAACGGCCAGTGATTAATAATGTGTCTCTTTGATTCGCAATGTCGCTTAGTCGCTCATCGATATCAATTGGCAAAGGGATTACAGTCCATCCTTGGTGCGGTCGATAACGGAATAGGTCGTAACTGCCGGCTGCAAAGAGTGTGCCTTGTGGCATAACGACTATTCTGCGGATACTACGACGGTCGACACCGATGGGCATTCCTTGGTTAAAGTCGCTGATTTTGTGCCCCGAACTGTCTGTTTTCCATACACCGTTATAACCATACAACAGCACCTTTTGATGCCACGCCACCGTGCCTCGCAGCAATCCGCCGTTCCATTGGCGATATTCGTAATTGCGTGGTAGTGCCTTACGACTCACGTCCAAAGATGAAAAGAGTTTCGGATGATTTAGAACAATCCCCGAAACACAGAACATCAGGAGAAAGAAGCACAATACCAACCCGAATATTTTATGATGTTTGATCCACGTCTTTCGTTTCATTTCACACGTTTTGATTGCAAAGATAATATTTTCAAGCCATACCTGCAATACTCATTTCTTAGGAACTAAGATGTGCGCCATAATGCATTGAGAATCAATTAGTTTGTAATGGTATTCCGAAAGGCCATTAATTGCATTGTGGAAGGCTGTTAAATGCACGGCGATTAACGGCTTTTCGCAATGCGTTTAACAGCTAATTGCAATGCGTTTAATCGTTAATTAGAATATGCTTGTAATATGTTGATTATGAAAGTATTATGTCTTGTGCTGACAAAGGATTTCATAGAAGTGGATGTAAAGTTGTTATAGCTTTGAATCGGACCATCTTTGTTTTCTCGGTTTTATTTTATTAATAATTATTCGAGGGTTTATTATCAATCGAATAGTTGTTTATATCGTCGTAAATCATTAATTTTGTTGCGTCACTTTTATGTCTTAAACCGTTGATGTCAAATAATTACGTTTGTGAATACGTATCCCCCATAGGTCTTCTTCATCTTGTGAGCGATGGAGAAGCATTGACCGAGTTGTGGATCGAGGGACAAAGATATGCTGAGAAATCAGGTATTAAAGGGGAGAAGAGGGATAATTTATCCATTTTTAATACTACGCGACAATGGTTGGATGTGTATTTCAGCGGTCGAAATCCGGGTAATTCACCGGCTGTTAACCTAATAGGTTCTCCTTTTCAACTGTCAGTTTGGTGTATTTTACAACAAATTCCTTATGGTGAAACTATTACTTATGCAGACATTGCCCGTCAGATTGCGATACAACGAGGCGTTCTTACAATGTCAGCGCAAGCAGTCGGAGGTGCTGTCGGGCACAATCCTGTGGGTATCATTGTGCCTTGTCACCGTGTGATCGGCACAAACGGCAGTCTTACAGGTTATGCCGGCGGTATCGATAAGAAACTTGCACTCTTGCGATTGGAGCACGCAGCAGTGGCAAATACGTTTCTTCCTTATACCGAGGAAGAACTTTTTAAGGGTGAAAAAGGGAAAAGGTGAAAGGGTGAGAAGGACTTTTAACGTGCAGAAAAGTCGGAAAATGCGGTATAAGTGTTCTATAACAAGCACTTTATCGTTCGTTAACGATGAGTTCGAGGCCCTGACTTCGATAGAACGGGAAACGCGTATCGCTAGATATTAAAGGCAATCCCTCGGTGATAGCGTGTGCTATAATCACGTGATCCGATGGGTCTTTATGCCCTTGTGCATCGTTAAGCGTCATTCGGGCATAAGTCATTATGTGTTCTTTTCGCACTGGAAGGATCGTGATATAATACTCATTTTCGATGGCATTCACCATCTCTTCAGCCGTCTTCCATCTTTTGGAAAAGAGGCCTTTATTATTAAAGCCCACGACAAGTTCTTTTACCGACTCTGTACTTATATATAATTGAGAGTCGTAGTCTTCAAGTAATGCGAGTACATCTCGACTTAGTGAATCAGGATCCAAAGATAAAAAGACGAATATATTCGTGTCAATCAAATACCGCATTATTATAACAGAAATGTTGGGTCATTGACAATCAAGCTTCCTTTTAATCTCCTGGCAGCTTCCAAAGTTTTGCCTATCTTTTTCTTCTCGACCTTTTTCTCGGTCTTTTTTGTTTTTTCTTCCATCGTTATATGTATCTAATGATACTGCAAAGATAGGATAAATATCGCTGGCTTCCAAACTTTTAGGAGGAGAATTTAGTGTTTGAGTGGTAGTATTTTTGTACTTTTCGGAGGATAGAAGGGGGTAAAAGCGTATCAACAGGGGTGCCGGTGCGGATACGACGGCGTATTTCCGTGCTGCTGATATTGTAAAGAGGTGTGTCGACAAGGCGTACGTTGGGAGGGAGTGTTGCGGTATCGATGGGTGCACCTTGCCGCGGATAAATGACAATGGGGTAGTGAGCAATGATGTCGTCGGCGTGATACCAATGAGAGAAACGCATCCAATTATCAGCCCCGATGAGTAAGGTGAAAGTGCGATTGGGATAGTCATAACTCATCGCTTGCAGCGTATGCCACATATAAGAGGGCTTGGGCAGGTGGAACTCGTAGTCGTTCGCAACGAGATGAGGTTCATCAACGAGAGCCAAACGGGTCAGTTCGAGTCGAAAATGGTCGGCTAACAGGTCGGAATCGGTACTTTTAAAGGGATTCTGCGGTGACACGACAAACCATATTTCATCAAGACCTGCAAGCGAAAGAATGTGCTTCGCCAGGGCGATATGCCCGTTGTGGACGGGGTTGAAAGAACCTCCGAAGATCCCCGTCTTAATCATTGAGAAAAGATTTGACGGCAAGATATACATCCTGTTCGGCCCGTTCGAGATTGTCGTTGATGATGGTTCGATCGAACTTAGAAGCAAAAGTCAGTTCATAAGTTGCTCTCGCGATACGATCTTCGATCACTTCGGGAGCGTCGGTAGCCCGCTTGTTGAGTCGGTTTCGCAATTCGTCGACCGATGGCGGTTGGATAAACAGACTCAGGGCACGGTCTCCATAGAACTTCTTGATATTGCATCCGCCTTTCACATCAACGTCGAATACAACGTTCTGGCCAGCTTCCAACTGACGATCTACTTGTGATTTCAGTGTCCCATAAAAGCGATCGGCATATACTTCTTCATATTCCAAGAACTCGTTTTGTGCTATTCTGCGTCGGAATTCATCAGGAGTAAGAAAGAAATATTCCACTCCGTGTCGCTCTGTTCCACGCGGAGCACGACTGGTACAGGATATAGAGAATGCGAGATTAAGTTCGGGATGCTCCGTTATCAACCAATTGATAATCGTGCTTTTACCTGAACCAGAGGGAGCAGAGAAGATGAGTAATCTCCCCAATGACTGTCCTCCCCTGTCTCTTTTGAGAGGGGAGAGACTCTGATTAGACATATTTACCGATACATTTTCCATATAACGAGATTGCTGATCCATTGCTTCTTTAATTTAATGAATGATATTTCCAGGGTTCGTTGTGATTTCTTCATTGATGAAACGAATAACTCTATAATCCTTTGTTGCTAAATATCGTGTTTGTTCTTCATCTAAAATAAATTGTTTCTCGGTAAAATGGTAATTACCATCGACTTCGACAACTCATTTCAGAGGAAGACAGATGAAATCCGGGATATAACCGAACAAAATGTGTTGATGCTTGAATCGCTTGCCCAATTGCTTGCAGTAAAGATATTCTTACAAGATAGATTCAGCTTCAGTGGCCATTATGTTGGTATTCTTTGTAATACCATCTGGAGTAGAGGATAGGCCGTTACAGCGCATTCAACACCTGTTCTTTGATCTGTTCCAGTTCATCTTTCATCTTCACCACGATGTTTTGCATCTCAGCTTGATTGCTTTTCGACCCCGTGGTATTGATTTCCCGACCCATTTCCTGGGCTATAAAGCCGAGCTTCTTGCCCTGTCCGTAGCCCTCGTTCATCGTTTCCCGGAAGTACTTTAAATGGTTGGCAAGACGCTGTTTCTCCTCACTGATGTCGAGTTTCTCGATATAGTAAATCAGTTCTTGCTCCAAACGATTCTGGTCATAGTCGATTTCGGGAATTGTGTTGAGCCCTTCGATGATACGCGCACGAATCTTTTCGACACGTGACTTCTCATAAGGCTCGATGCTGGTGAGTAGCGCCGAGATGTTGTCTATCTTCTCGATGAATTTCTTCTGCAATGCAATGCCTTCCTGTTTGCGAAACTCTACGAGTGCGTTCAGCGCCTGTTCAATTGCTTGGCGAGCCGTTTCCCACTCTTCATCGGTTAATATTTCTACCTCGTTGGTAGTTGTTACGTCAGGCATTCGTAGTAAAGTCTGGAACCAATCTTGCGGTTCGGGAATGCCGACGCGGTTTTGTATCTCTCGGAGTTGATGATAGTAGTTCTCTACCAAAGCTGCATTGATAGGCGTGGCATCTGCTATTTCGTCTTTCTCTATCCATATAGCGAAGTCTACTTTGCCCCGAATTAGTGCAGCAGCAATCATCTGTCGCATCTCCATTTCCTTCTCCCGATAGAGCGGGGCGATACGAGCGGATAGATCAAGAGCCTTGCTATTGAGTGATTTAATTTCTACATTAATTTTCTTTTCATTGTAGGTAACGATCGATTTGCCGTAACCTGTCATTGATAATATCATTGTTTGATGCGCGTTAAATTTCTGCAAAAGTACTAATTTTGATGGGAAAAAGCGTAAATTTGCATCTTATTTAAGAATATATTAGAGTTATGTCGTGCATCTTAAACATCGAAACGAGTACTGATGTGTGTTCCGTCGCCGTGAGTAATGCGGGTGAATGCATCTTCAATAAAGAAGATCACGATGGTCCGAATCACGCAGTGAGCTTGGGAGTCTTTGTCGATGAGGCGCTTTCTTTTATCGATAGTCACGCCATCCCGCTTGATGCCGTGGCCGTAAGTTGTGGTCCTGGCTCTTACACCGGGTTGCGAATAGGCGTCTCTATGGCAAAAGGCGTTTGCTACGGACGCGCTGTTAAGCTCGTTGCTGTGCCCACTTTGGAGTTGCTTTGTGTGCCGGTGCTGTTGCAAGAGTTGGTGAAAGAGACTGGCGATTTGCTCTGTCCGATGCTTGATGCACGCCGAATGGAGGTTTATGCAAAGGTTGTCGATCGTTCGTTGAACGAAATTCGGCCTATCCAAGCAGATGTAGTCGACGGCGAAACTTATCGGGAATATCTTGCGAAAGGTCCTGTTTATTTCTTCGGAAATGGTGCAGAGAAGTGTATGGAAACGATTAACAACACTAATGCTCGCTTGATTTCGGGCATCGAACCGCTTGCAAAGAATATGTTCCCATTGGCTGAAAAGCGGTTGGCTAACGGCCAATCGGAAGATGTTGCCTACTTTGTCCCGTTCTATTTGAAGGATTTTGTGGCTAAGAAAGCCAAAGAGTTATTACACTAACACCCCGCTTCCTTCATCCAAATGAGTGAGGACGAGACTGCGATTGCAAATGGTTGACAACCTGACAGATATAGAAACGAATTAGAAAATGAATCAAAAGTGTTTGGATTTAACCTCTCCACAATTCGCCAAGCACACCCCTCTTTTGGAGGGAAAAGGGAGGATACTATATAAATGAACATCAATGGATTAGACTATAATACGCAACGAGAGCATTTAGTGTTGCCAGAGTATGGCCGGGAAATACAGAATATGGTTGATTTTGCTGTGTCTTTGCCCGACAAAGCAGAGCGACAACACTGTGCTGAAGCCATTATCGGGATTATGGATAGGATGTTTCCGCAAAACCGAAGCAGTGAAGATTATGAGCAAAAGTTATGGGATCACCTCGCATTGATGAGTGGTTTCAAGCTCGATATCGATTATCCGTTTGATGTTTCGCAGGCTAAACAGATGGCGCGTAAGCCCGAGCCGTTGGCTTATCCGATGTCGCCCATCCCCGTAAGACATTACGGCAAGATGGTATTTGAATTGTTCTCGAAATTAAAGGATATGCCTTTGGGCCCAGAAAAGGATGAATTAATCCGTGTTACAGCCAATCAGATGAAGCGTAATTTAGTGCAGTGGAGTCACGGATCTACGGACGATGAGAAAGTGGTTTCTGATATTGCGCGTTATACCGACGGGCAAGTGCAGATCGATTTAGATGACTTTCGGTTTGCGGATATAAACGAGAAAGAGGTAATTAATCGTAGTCGCAAGAAGAAGTAGACGGCAGAAATGGAGTCATTTATCATCGAGGGAGGGCACGCTCTCAGCGGAACGATTATACCGCAAGGAGCTAAGAATGAAGCATTACAGGTGATTTGCGCTACGCTTCTCACGCGAGATGCCGTGCGAATTAAGAATGTTCCCGACATCCTTGATGTGAATAACTTGATTAAATTGCTGCAAGACATCGGTGTAAAGGTAACCCGGCACGGCCGAAACGACTACACTTTCCAGGCCGATCGGCTCAATCTCGATTATCTTCAAAGCGATGATTTCGTTCACAAATGTGCTTCATTGCGTGGCAGTATATTGATGATCGGACCGCTGTTGGGCCGTTTCGGCAAAGCAGCTGTAGCTCAACCGGGCGGTGATAAGATTGGACGGCGACGCTTAGACACGCATTTCTTAGGCTTTCAGGCCCTCGGTGCCGAATTCGTTTATGTAGAAGAGCGCAGTGTTTACGAGATTGTTGCCCGACAATTGCGTGGTTGTTATATGTTGCTTGATGAGGCTTCGGTTACCGGAACGGCCAATATCATTATGTCGGCAGTACTTGCTGAGGGTACGACAACTATCTACAATGCGGCCTGCGAACCGTATATCCAACAGCTGTGTCATCTTCTTAATCGGATGGGAGCAAGTATCAGCGGTATCGCTAGCAACTTACTCACCATCGTGGGAGTGAAGAGTTTGCACGGTGCTCATCACAGAATCCTGCCCGATATGATAGAGGTGGGCTCGTTTATAGGTATGGCTGCTGTTGTGGGTAACGGTATTCGGATTAAGAATGTATCGTTGCGCGACCTCGGCAACATTCCTTCTACGTTCCGACAATTAGGCATTCAGCTTCTCATTGAGGGCGATGATATCGTTATTCCGCATCAAGACCATTATCAGATAGAATCTTTCATCGACGGCTCTATTATGACTTTGGCCGACGCACCGTGGCCGGGAGTCACGCCGGATTTGATTTCCGTACTCTTAGTTGTAGCTACGCAGGCCCGCGGAAGTGTGCTTTTCCACCAGAAAATGTTTGAAAGTCGACTCTTCTTTGTCGATAAACTCATCGATATGGGGGCTCAAATCATCCTCTGCGACCCGCATCGCGCCGTAGTGATAGGGCACGATCGCAAGCTCACTTTGCGTTCGCGGCGAATGACCAGTCCCGATATACGGGCCGGAATCGCGTTACTCATTGCTGCATTAAGCGCCGACGGTACCAGTCAAATCGATAATATCGCTCAGATTGACCGTGGATACGAAGACATCGAAGCCCGACTGAATCAGCTGGGAGCACATATTCGGCGAATTAGTAATTGAGAAGTGATAATTGAGATTTGAATTTTTTGAGATGTAAAACGGATGATTCGGCAGGATGATGTATATAAAATAGGTAGATTGGGAAAGCCTCACGGCATTCACGGGGAACTCTTTTTGCAATTTTCCGATGATGTTTTCGACCGCACGGATGCCGATTATCTCATTTTGGATGTCGATGGAATTCTCGTTCCTTTTTATATAGACGAATATCGATTTCGCAGCAATGAGACCGCACTCATCACTTTCTGCGACATCAATTCGCAGGAAAAAGCACGCCGATTCACGGGCTGCGACGTCTATTTCCCGCGTCATTTGTCCGACAGTAATGAACAGAATATCTCGTGGGCAGAGCTAATTGGCTATGCGCTGACAGATGAAATAACCGAGCGGAAGATCGGAATCATCCGCTCGGTAGATGACTCCACGATCAACATACTCTTTGAAGCGGAAGACGAACAGGGGAAAAATCACCTCATTCCGGCCAGTACCGACCTTATCACCGGTATCGATTCGCAACGCAAAGAGATCAGAATCAACTTGCCGGAAGGCATCTTAGACTTGAACGAAAGCAAATGAAGAAACAGATATGTATCCTTGGTAGCACGGGCAGTATCGGTACACAGGCACTCGATATCATTGCTCAGCACAGCGATCTTTATGAAGTTTATGCCCTCACTGCTAACAATCGTGTAGACGAACTGGCCGCACAGGCACGCCGATTTCACCCTGCAGCCGTCGTGATTGCCAATGAAACGCATTACGAACGACTGAAAAACGCTCTTGCAGACGAGCCGGATATTAAAGTCTATGCAGGCCAGTCGGCCCTTGATGAGATTGTTGAAGCCGAGCCTATCGATATGGTTCTCACGGCGATGGTGGGCTTTGCTGGTCTCGCTCCTACGATTCACGCTATCCGATCGCATAAGAAAATCTGCCTTGCCAATAAGGAAACCTTGGTTGTGGCAGGTGAGTTGATCTGCCGATTGGCACAAGAATATCATGTACCTATTATCCCCGTAGACAGCGAACATTCTGCAATCTTTCAATGTCTAACGGGCGAAGGCGATAACGAAATTGATAAAATACTCCTCACGGCAAGTGGAGGACCGTTCCGTTTGTTCACGAAAGAGCAGATGAGTCGTGTCACTGCGGCCGATGCTTTGAAGCATCCCACGTGGGAGATGGGCGCTAAAATCACCATTGATAGTGCCTCGATGATGAACAAAGGCTTTGAAGTGATCGAGGCGAAATGGCTTTTCGGTGTGCCGGTCGAGCGTATTCAGGTGCTCGTCCATCCCCAAAGTATCGTACACAGTGCCGTACAATTTTGCGATGGAAGCGTGAAGGCGCAACTTGGTATGCCTGATATGCGCCTCCCAATTCAATACGCTTTTTCATTCCCCGACCGTTTGCCGCTCGATGGGCAGCGGCTCGATCTGTTCCGTCAACCACTTGAATTCTTCGAGCCCGACTTCGATAAGTTCCGCTGTTTGGCCTTAGCGTTTGAAGCGATTCATCGCGGTGGCAATATGCCTTGCATCCTCAATGCTGCCAACGAGATTGTAAATGAAGCATTCCGGCAAGCCAGATGCTCGTTCATAGCTATGGCAGATATCATCGAAAAGACGATGGAGCGGTCCGCATTCGATGCAAATCCCACATACGAAACTTATATACAAACAGATCAAGAGGCACGAAGGATCGCTCGTGAAATGGTTGGATGAGGGATGAAAGATGAAGGATGAGTGGTGTATATACTCTGTTTCATAAAATCAATGTTCAATAATCAATTCTTAATTCTCAATTTTTAATTGCCAGTTAATAATTACCCACAATGGAAATATTTCTCATTCGGCTGCTGCAATTTATGCTCGCCATCTCTATTTTAGTGCTGCTCCACGAGGGCGGACACTTCTTTTTCTCAAAGCTCTTCGGCGTCCGGGTCGACAAGTTTTATCTTTTCTTCGATCCATGGTTCCATCTTTTCGAGTTCAAACCTAAACGAAGCGATACCGTTTACGGCATAGGCTGGTTGCCGTTGGGCGGTTATTGCAAGATCGCAGGTATGATAGACGAGAGCTTCGACACTGAACAGATGAAACAACCGGTACAGTCTTGGGAGTTTCGTAGTAAGCCAACGTGGCAACGTTTGCTGATAATGACGGGCGGCGTATTGGTTAATTTCCTGCTCGCTCTGTTCATTTACTCGATGGTTTTGTTCTATTGGGGCGACTCGTATGTTCGTGTTCAGGATATGACAATGGGTATGAAGTTCAATAATGAGGCCAAAAGTCTGGGCTTTAAAGATGGCGACGTGCTTATCGGAACGGATCAAAAGGACTTCAAAGACTTCAATGCCGACCTCTTTCGAGCGCTTTCCGAGGCCCACACTGTGCGCATCCGGCGTGGCGGAAAACCAATGACGCTGTCGCTTCCGGGGGATATCAACCTCTTAGGTATGCTCAAAGCGACACCCGTTTTTACGCGTCCGTTAGTGCCGGCAGATGTCGACAGCGTGCTGGCAGGTACACCTGCCGCAAAGATTGGCATTAAGAAAGGCGACCGAATCTTGGCTTTCAATGGCCAGCCGGTTGACTCTTGGGCTGCATTTGAAGATGTCAAAGGCCGTATTGCAGATGCAATGACAGTCGTAAAGACGCCTGCCGACAGCCTGAAACTACGTACTGCTACCCTCGTTTACCGTGAGGCGGCTACGGGTGTAACCGATACAGCCCATCTTGTGCTCACACCAGCGTTGGAAATAGGTGTCGGCCAGTCTACCATTTACAGCTATTACAAACCCGTTCACATTGATTACGGCTTCTTTGAGAGCTTTCCTGCTGGTATCAAATATGGTTGGAATGTTCTCGGCGGTTATGTCGGTGATCTGAAATATGTATTCTCTGCCGATGGTGCTAAGTCGCTCGGAGGTTTCGGAGCCATAGGAAGTATGTTCCCGCCGGTATGGGATTGGCATACGTTTTGGCTGATGACGGCTTTCTTGAGCATTATTCTGGCCTTTATGAACATTCTTCCAATCCCCGCACTCGATGGTGGCCACGTGCTGTTTTTACTCTACGAGATGATTACGCGGCGCAAACCCAGCGAGACATTTATGGTCCGTGCCGAGTATGTAGGCATTTCCATCCTCCTTCTTTTGATGGTGGTGGCCAACCTGAACGATATTCTTCGCTGGCTGGGGTATATGTAAAAAGGAATAGACCTCACTCCCGCCCTCTCTCCGAAAGGAGAGGGGAGGGATTTGCATTTGTATTGAGGTGAATATCAAGTGCTTAATAATGGCATCCTGTTTAATGGTAAAGTGCCGTGCAATTAACGGTTAAACACCCTCTGTTTAACCGTTAATTACAACGCGTTTAACCATCAATCGCAATACATATTGTATTTGCTTGATAACCAAACAGATACAGCTACAAATTCCTCCCCTCTCCTTTCGGAGAGGGGCCGGGGGTGAGGCTGGGGCTACAGTGTGGCAAGGCTGAATCTCATTCCTATTCAATCGTAATCAAAACATCCTCCGTCGTCACGTTGCCAGTGGCGGAAATACGGTCGATCAGCAGGCGATACGTGCCCGGTTGAGCCGGAACGCGATGGGGAAAGCGTGAAGAGGCATCCCGATCGGGCGCGATTCCCACGACAGTTACCAGTTGGCCGTTGCTCGCTCGGTCTTGTTTCACATAGCCTTTGGTCGTCATCACCAAGGCGCCATTCATCGCTCCGTGCAGGTTGAGTTCGCTGATTGTTTGCGCGGGAGTCAGCAATCGGACACTGCCCAGCATCTTCACATCTATGTCCATTGCCTCGTCGGGAGAGATTTCTATACCATCGAAGATGATTTTAACCGTCGGATCATTCATTAATGAGGAGTTTCTGCGACTCACCAAGTAATATTTCTTGTTGTCATCTTCCACGAGTGTGATGTATTGGAAGAATCGATTGACGAGATCTTCAAACCTTGTATAGTTGTGTTTCTCAATGTCTTGGCTGTCGATATAGCGCAAACGATAAAACCGTTCGGCCGTGAGCAGCGAGCGGTTTTTGGCGTTTACCCGCACTTCTCCGAGTCGGTTGACTCTCCGAAGACCGAAAGACGCCGTGTCTACGATGATGGTTTCCACCCGTTCCGACGCGTATTGTGTCTTCGGCCGATGCCATTTGGGATAGCGGGGCGTGTGCATCCGGAATTCGTATGGTGCCGTATCGCCGTCTTTGCGGTATCCTTGCAGGAAGAATTCGGCCTCCGGACCGAAGTCGTCTACGGCTATTCGGAAATGCCCTTGGTCGTCAGTCGGTCCTGAATAGGCCTTGTTTTCCCCTTTCTGAAACGCCACGACGGTGCCGTTTTTGATGGGTCGCCGACCGTCGGTAACCGTTCCCGCGAGGACTAACTCAGTCTCTTCGGTATACGGAGAGGGCATTTCGTGATGCCGAATTGTGGCCGGATCGAACCGAACGAAGCGTGCCGAACAGAGCCAGGCACGTGCATCCGTGGTGTTTTCTTGGGCTTTTCGTCCGTAGAATAACGGAAAGGGAGCCGGCGATTCGGTGTCGCTCTCGAAGAGAAGAACCGCTGCTGCGCGGGGCACATACGCCGAAGTGTCTGCCAAAATGCGGACAAATGTTTGGCTATCTTGTGTCTCCGGGGCGAGTGCAAGTGGCTCCGACGGGCTGTATCGCGTCTTTCGGAGCAGCGGATGCTCGCTGTTCGACTTCCGAATCCATTGAAACGACTGTGAAATCAGACTGTCTTTGCTGTCCGTCAAGAGGAAAGATAGCAGTCCGTTGGGCACATCCGCCAATGCGATTTGCCCTTCGTGGCGCTTCAATTCGATCTTTTGCAGTCCCCACTGATGGTGAAAGACATAGAGAGAAAGCTGTTCGAGCGGTGTGGATGCAGGCAGAATGTGATAAGAAAGACGCCCGTTGAGCACCGAAGTCTGAATGATAGGCTGCTCATTGCAGGTCGGAAGCAGGAAGCGAAACGGTTTCCCGCCGCTCGATGCCACTATATAATAAGGTGAAAGACCCTTTGGCGTAACGGGAACAACCTGCCATCCCGATGCCGTTGTGGTGCCTTGGAGACGAAACGCACTACGATCATCGATCAGTGTAAAGCTGCAACGCACGGGATTTCCGGCTCCGTCGCAGAATCGGATGCCTATGTGTTGCGGTTCATCGGTCACAAGATGGCCTCCCTCGGGATATATTTCGCAACGCAGTGTGGCTCCGTCGCTCTCTGTTTGCACGCGTTTCGCTCCCAGATAGATGGAAAACACGGGCAGTGTTACCGTCGGATCGTTCTGCATCAGGCGTGTGAAAGCCCGCACATAATACTTGCCCGCTTTCCAATCCATTCCCGGGACGACAGTCGTTTGAAACTCCCCGCCGTCCGTGCAGCGCAATTTCTGCCGCAGGTAGAGCGTATCGCGGTCATCGAAAAACTCGATATTGACATACCGACTGCGTATTTTCGCCGTGCCATCTGCTTCGACCACGCGGCCCCTGAGTGCTATTGTGTCGTCGAGTTGATAATCGATTCGGTCCGTACAAACGAATATTTTCTCTGTGGGCGACGGTTGTGCCACTGCTACGAGATGGTAAAACAGTAAGAATGTCAGCAGATATCGTATTGGCAAAACATCTATTTCGGCATTCATCAAGTTATCAGTATCTTTTTGATGATAATGTTGCGAAGATAGCAAAAATATGGGTTTATGATATGATTCGCCGAGAGAAATAACATAAATTAAAGATTCTCGCTCGCTAAATCGATGTTCCGATATCGGTTCCTTGCTTAATTCGGTGTGCCATTCCGATGCCGTCACGAAGGTTTCCGGCGATAATCAGACCCGGAAATTGGTGCTGAACGGCATTGATGGAGGCCAAACGCGCATCAGTGGTAAGTTCGTATTGCGGAATGGCTTGTGGATGACGGTAGATGCGGATGGCGTCGATCGGCGTGTCGGCAGGGTATTTCAGCATTGTATGCAGGGCCTCTTCGGCGATGGTTTGCAGTCGGTCGTCGCTCATCTCGATGTATTCGGGATGGTGAACACCGCCTATAAAAAAAGAGAATACGGCTCCGTCAGCGGGCGAACGACTCTCGAAACAAGCCGAAGGGAACAGGATTCCCAGCACGTTTTGCCGCTCGCACGAGGGCACTAAACCACCGAACGCTGCATAACGGGGACCTGCGACGCGGGCGATTCCTACTCCGATCTGCACGATCGGGGCGTATTTCAGCGTGCTGATGGCCGTCAGCTGCGCCTCATCGATGAATGGAAGCAGGCGGGGTAGGGCGTAAGCACCGCACGTGGTGACCACTTTTGCACAGCGAATGACTTGCATCCGGCCGTTATCGGCTGTAAATTGCACACAGAAATGGTCTTCTTCGGGGCGGATGTCGACATTTTTCGCGCCGAGAGAAATATGCTCCGGCTTGATGGCTTGGCCTAAAGCGTTGACCAAATGTTGCAGACCGCCACGGGCGGAAAACACTTGTTTCGTGGCGAGTCGGTCTCGTTCGGTTTTCGGTTGGCGTGCTTTGGCTATGGCGCCACGGATAAACGAGCCGTAGGTTTGCTCCAAATGGTAGAGCTTGGGCAGTGCCAATCGGGTGGGAAGAGCCATCGGATCGCCTGCGTAAACGCCCGAAATGAATGGGTCTACGGCGTAATCGAGATACGATTGGCCCAATCTGCGGGCGGCCAAAGCACCTACCGATTCATCGGGATCAGTGCCTTTGCGCCGCCACGGCTCGCCGAGAATACGCAACTTATCGTTCCACGTGAAGAGAGGCGTGGTGAGTGCGCTGCCGATTCCCGACGGAAGGGGATGGAATCGACCGTCTTTCCAGATTAATCTGCGCTTGGATGACGCTCGTGCCGGCTCCAATTCGCAATGCGGACAAAGGTCGTTGAAGAGTTCGGCAACCTCCGGACAGGAGACAACACCGGTATTCGGGCCGCTCTCAAAGATGAAATCACCCACGCGATGCGTGCAGATCTGTCCGCCGATGGAGTCTGCTTGTTCCACAATTTCAACGTCGCGGCCCCGTTTTCGGGCGTAAAATGCGGTGGTAAGTCCCGTCAGTCCGGCGCCGATCACCACCACATCGCGGGTTCGTAAGTCGTGATTTTCCATCCGTTATATAGGTTTTGAGAATCTCTTTGTTGTGTTGGTCATCAGCGGATCGAGGCTCGCCACGACGTTACGAACGAACGGTGAGCCTTCGGAAGTCATACTGATACCGTCTGCTGAGAGGTTGATGATACCGTCTTCGGCCATCTCTTGCAGGCGTGCAGCATCGTAATGGACGGCCGATTTGATGTCGGTTGTCGACAATGAGAGTCTTTCGGCAATCTCACTCCATACAAGATGATAGTTGCACATCATCGATTCGATGACTTCGCGGACGATTTGCTCACGTTGGGTGAGTATATATCCGCGTGTGATATAGAATTGTCCGTGGCTCATTCGGTCGATGTAAGCCGCTATTTCCTTGCCATTCTGTGCGTAAGCAGTACTTAATTGACTGATGCCTGTAACTCCGAAGGCATATACCTGACCCGTAGTGCGGCGTGTGCAGTAACCTTGGAAATTGCGATGAAGCTGATGTGCATCACTGGCTAAGCTCAATTCGTCGTTGGGAAGTACGAAATGATCGAGTCCGATGCTACGATAACCGGCTCGGTGGAGCGTTGACGAGGCTCGGTTGAACATCTCTTGCTTATCCGAATCGGCAGGAAGTCCGTAACGTTCGAGTATCAGTTGTCGTTTGTGTACCCACGGAACGTGTCCGTAACTGAATGTAACGATACGGTCGGGATGCAATTCTACCGCCTGTTCGATAGTTTTTTGAAAGCTGTCAGGTGTCTGGTAAGGCAGTCCGAAGAGGAAATCCATATTGACAGTAGCACCTGATGCGCGTAGGATTTGCATTATCTTGTTCACCGGAAGACGCGAAGGCGCCCGATTGACAGTCTGTAATACACGCTCATCGAAATCTTGAATACCAAGGCTATAACGGTTGAATCCGCAGCGAGTGAGCTCTTGCCAATCTTCGGTTGACAAATATCCGGGATGGCACTCAATAGCAATCTCTGGTCGGTTAATCGTGGGAAGCAGTGAGAGCAGATGCTCGTTGAGTTCGCGAATATGGTGAAGGGGCAACGAAGTGGGGCTTCCGCCGCCGTAATGAATCTGTGAAATGCGCCGTTCTCGATGTAGATGAGCGGCGATAAGGTCGATTTCCTGATGTAAGGCAGCCACATATCGGTCTGTAATTTCGGCTTTTGCCATCGGATAAGAGTTGCATCCGCAATAGTGACAAAGCTGAAAACAGAACGGGATATGTACATAGAACGACACGTGGGGTTGTCGTTCGTCATTCGACTGCTCGATAGCTGCGAGATAATCTGCTGCTAAAAGCTCGTGAAAATAGTTGGCCGGAGGATAGCTTGTGTACCTGGGTACAGAGACATTGTACTTTTTTATCAATGCGTCTTTCATCTTGTTGCCTCCCCTTTTTTAAAGATCGACAATACATAAAACACTGAAACGGCTGCAATGAGAGCTTCCATAGCAAATAGTCCGTGGTAATCGAGCTTGTCGGCAACGGCTCCGCTGACAACTGCCATCAGCATTCCGCTGAGGTGGGTGAGCACAATCTGTACGGTAAAATCGGTTCCTTCGCGGCCCGGTCGTACACAGTTCATTGCCGAAATATAGACAATGACTGATGCAACACCATAGCAACTCCACAGCAAGACAATGCCAAAACATAACAGCCACGTGCTGAGTGGGAGATAAGAGAGGATGAAGAAGAATAGCGTCGTGCACAAAATAAGCAGCGAAAAAATGATTCGAGCACGGTGAATACCTGTTTTTCGTACCCAGAAACCGGCTCCGAATGAGGCGAGAAATGCTGTTCCAGTACCTAATATGCCACTCATCAGACCGATTTCTTTCATTGAATAGCTGTGATCGACCAAATATGGGCGGAGCATTGACAGTATTCCGATGAGCCCTGCGTAATAAAGTATCAGGAATCCGACCTGTTTCCAGATGCCACGTTGTGTAAAAAACCAAATGAAATCACTTAATTTCGCACGATGTTTGACAGATTTTGGTGCAATTGTCAGTTGCTTATTGAACAGCAACGGAATTAAAGTCAGCACCACGAAAATGCCCAAGCAGGTGAGAACCGTGCGCCAACCATAATGGTGGAGCACCATTAATAGCACGCCACTGCCGATGAGTGTTCCTCCGAAACCACCCATAGACTGCATACTGTTGACCATACTCTTATCGCGTTTTGCAAACGACAGCACGGCCAAAGCATCCGTAGCGATATCCTGAGTGCCTGAAGCGATGAGCGAAAGAATCACCAATGCGATGATCAAATAGATGTCTGTGGACACGTGAAGCAGGCCGGTGGCAAAGAGAATTACGGCATACGCCAGTTCGGATGAGATGATACAGCGCTTGTAATGACCCAAAGTGATGGAATGACGGTCTATGATCGGCGCCCAGAGAAACTTTAAAATCCAAGGCAACTTGACCAGTTGGAGCAGTCCGATTGTGACAAGTGAGAAATGATTCTCACGCATCAACACTTGCAAAGCAGTGGAAAGAAAGCTCGACGGAACTGCTTGCGCCACGTATAAAGCGAAAAACGTGCCTAAGGTGAGTACTTCGCCGTTCTGCCAACGACTATGATAACCAGTCTGTTTCTTCATCGATTCATCAAAAATTCACGATGAGCGACGTACCGAAACTAATGGGTTTGCCGCGCTGAGCGTAATCAGCCGACGACCTAAAACTATAAGTCGTGTACTTTGTTTGGGTGAGATTCTTGCCCCAAAGTTCCCAAGTCAGGATGCCGCGAACGGCACTTACCTTTGCGTTTAGCAACATATAAAAGTCCTGTGATACCGCATTGTCTTCTGCCCAATAGATTCTGCCGATGCCGGTAAGCCCTGTACTGAATGTCAGTCGGTCTAAAAAGCCACCCGCCGGCATCATCGTGTAACTCGCATTGAGTCCCAACGTGTTGCGGGGAACCAGCGGCAGTTTGTTATTCGAATAGTCTTGCTTAGCACTTTTATGGTAATCGAGGAAACGGGCATAGGTATATCCGTAGCTTATTTGTATGTTCAGACCCTCTGCCGGGCGTGCATTGACAGTCAACTCCAACCCTTTGCTGTCCGAATGAGCAGCATTATGCAAGATGTTTCCTACTCCCGGAACGGTGAGATTTACCTGCTGGTGACGCCAGTCAATGTAAAAAAGTGCCAGTTCGGTCATCAACCGATTGCCGAAAAGATTGAGTTTGGTACCCACTTCATAATTCCAGTTGTATTCCGGAGCATAAGTACGCTCGTCATCCGTACGGAATGTCTGGTTGAAACCTCCTGCTTTGTAGCCGCGTGTGAGTGAAGCGTAAAACAGATTCTTTCCGGTGGTGAGATATTGAACGGTGAATTTCGGTGTAACTTGATGAAAACGGAGCGTACTCTTGAATGAACGCACGACCATATTATTGTTGCCCGTACTGAGAACATAGCTGTTTCGAGTGTAGTTATCCCGTGAATGCTCGTAGTCGAAACGCAGACCCGCGGTGAGCGAAAGGCCTCGCCACAGATTATAAGACGATTGGTGGTAGAGAGCCAGCGCGCCGATCGGCAACGTGTTGGCGGCAACGAAACTGGCATCTTTCGCTATATATTGCGTCTCAATCGTGTTGTTTATGTGCTGAATCATACCGAATGTGCCAAATATCCATTGATACCGACTGTCGTTGTTGGACTTGAACGTAAACTCCTGACTTACCATATTCTGGTGAATTTCGTTGATAACGAAATATAGATCGCGCGGTGTGAAATCCTGATCGATGGCCTGGTGATCTTTGATAAACTGATAAGCGGTCTGGCTGTTGAAGCTGAATGCCCGACCGTCGTATCTTGCATTGAAGCCCGTTGTAGATATAAGGCGGCGGTAAAGACTCTTTCTGTTGTAGTTGACACCGGCTGTTTTTCCCGTCGTTCGGTCGTAAGCACCATACGGATAACCGTCTTGGTCAGAATAATCAAGCATAGAACTCAGTCGTAATGTCCATTGTTGGCCTGGCTTCCATACGCCGGTCAGTCGCCCGAAACCGCTGTTGATGCCGTCGGCTTTGGTTCCCGTGGCTGCATTTCGGAAGAAACCGTCGTTGTGGTGATATCCTCCTGCGACGGCAAACCCTAACTTCGGACCCATCATTGTATAGTTGGCGAACTGTGCTGAAACGTCGTTCCGATTGCCATAACCCACTTTCAGTCGGGTGCCTTGATATTCCAAAGGCGACCGCGTGTGTACACTGATGATGCCGCCGATGGCATTTCGGCCGTAAAGTGTGCCTTGTGGGCCGCGGAAAACATTCACTTCAGCGATGTCAGACATATCGATGTCGAATGCGGAGTTCTCGAAATGGGGCACGCCATCAACGTAGAAGCCCACCGTTGGCCCCTTAGCTTTGGCTCCGATGCCGCGAATGTAAACGGGAGCGTTTTGTTTCGATCCGTAATCCGGCATATAGAAGTTGGGCATAATGGCCGTAAGCTCTTTCAGACTCGTTACTTCTTGGCGATGTAGAAACCTGCTGTCGACAGCTGAAATGGATGAAGGCGTGAGGTTATGTTTATTCTGTTTGAACTCGGTTACGGTCACTTCGTCGAGATCCACTTTGTGCGCAATGGTAGAATCGGTCTCGTTCGGTGATATGACTGGTGTGAAAGCTGCCAGCAATAAAATGGTGTTGAACATATACTAATTGTTTAAAATCAATGTAATTCGGCTGCAAAAGTACAACAAAAGGCTCGTTTCCGAAATCCTATCTTTTGAGGAAATCGAGGTGATTTGGGCATTAAATGCTCATCCATTATCTTTTCATCCTTCATCCATTATGTTCTGAACACAAAAACAAAAGGATATAAATAAAAGTTGATTTGTATGTGGTTGATTCCCAGTAGTATACAAGTCTCATTCTGATTAGCTGTTAAACACCGTGCGTTTAATGGCTTTTCGCACGCCAGTTAACAGTTAAATGCACGGCAACTAACGGTTAATCGTTCGATGATTAGCCGTTAATCGATAATTATTTTGTATATTGTTGATTATCAGATATCTATGAGCTGTATTCGCGTTTACCATTTTCTTTCTGATGAAAAAGCGTGAGTGACGAGCGGACGGAGTAAATTTTGTGTATTGTCAACGACTTTTTACGGTATGTTTGATGCCATTTGCTTTGACGTTACAATATTTTCCGTTATCTTTGTAGCAAATAAGCGAAAGATACAAAAGAAAATAGAATATCGAAAAGACAAATAAACTGACAATGAAAAAATTATCGCTGACATTTATTTCAACTGTTATCGCGCTGGCGATAACGGCACAGAGCAAACCGAAAGAACCGCAGATGACGGGCTTCTTGATGCAAGATCAACTGCCGCAGGGAATGGTTTATCTCCCGGCTCCGCCCGACACGTCGAGTATTGCCTATCTGAACGACTTTCATCGGTATCAATGGGGTAAGTCGATGCGCGGTACTGAGCGCGGTCGGCAGGCTGTTTTCGATGCGTATGTACAGACGGATTCTATTCTGAAAGGCTTTTCCGAGGCTTTCGGAATGCTTGTAACAAGAGAGCAGACCCCCGTGACTTACGACTTGATCGAGCGTGTGGAAAATGACGGAAGTGCCGGAGTGCGCAGTGTAAAACGCAAGTATCAACGCACACGTCCATACGTGCAGTTCCACGAATCTACATCGGTGCCTTGGGATGAAGAGGAGTTACGCCGATCAGGATCATATCCTTCGGGGCACTCTGCACGCGGTTGGGCCATTGCATTGGTACTGAGTGAGCTGAATCCTGCGCATCAAACGGAGATTCTCAAACGAGGATTCGATTATGGGGAGAGTCGTGTTATTGCCGGGTTCCACTATCAGAGCGATGTTGATGCAGCCCGAATCGCAGCCTCGGCAGTGGTTGCCCGTCTCCACGCCTGTCCTGCTTTTATCAAGCAATTGGCGTTGGCGAAGAAAGAGTTAGAGAAATTTCAACATAGGAAGAAATGACAATGAAAATACAAAGGCAGCAAGATTGAAGACGGGAGATGCCGTGAATGTCATTCGATTCATTAAGAACTGGACGTTACCGATATCTATGTGTACCGGCATAACAGTCTACTTGCTGTTCGCTTTCGTGCCGGCACTCGACGGAATGGGAACTATACTCGCCCCGTTTTTCAACCGGATATTACCGTTGTTTATGTTTCTGATTCTCTTTGTTACGTTCTGCAAAGTAGACTTTCGGCGTCTCCGCCCCGTGAAATGGCACTTTTGGGTGGGTGTATCTCAGATTATTTTCGTCTTGACTACCATTGGATTGGCATTCGGTCTGCATCTTACGGGTAATGACTTGCTGCTGGCAGAAGCACTCTTAGCCAGCATTGCTTGCCCGTGTGCATCTGCCGCGGCTGTCGTTACACAAAAGTTGGGTGGCAATCTTGAAGAGATGACCACCTATACTTTCATTTCCAATTTTATCACTGCTGTGCTGATACCGTCTTGTTTCCCGTTGATTCATCAGTCGGCAGATGCAGGATTTATTGCTGCTTTTCTCAAAATACTTTATGAAGTGTGCATCGTGCTGCTTACCCCGATGCTTTTTGCTTATATTGTTAAGCACCGAATGACGCGTTTTCACAGATGGATCATCGGTGTGAAAGATCTTTCTTATTATTTATGGGGATGTCTTTTGATGATTGTGATGGGTACAACGGCGCGGAATATCGTGCACGCCGATACCACCATCAGCTTTCTTTTGGTCATCGCTTCAGGCAGTTTCGTTCTCTGTTTGATACAGTTCGGCGTGGGCCGTTACATCGGGAGTCACTTTTGTTCTACAACAAATGCCGGACAGGCATTGGGACAAAAGAATACAGCTTTTGCTATTTGGATTGCCAATGCCTATTTAAGTCCTCTCTCGTCAGTAGGTCCTGGCTGTTACATCTTATGGCAAAACCTTGTCAATGCTATTGAAATCAGGCGTTATCAATATCGAGTCGAAACGCGAAAGGATTGACAAAGGCATATAAAAAATGGACAATGGAGTTCTTCCCCATTGTCCGTTTTGTTTTAGTTGTTTATCGGTTGTAACCAGAATGTGAAGCCGCGGTCTTGGTAAGTGACTCGATAGGGAGGCAATGCTGTGGCTTTCGGGCTCCAGCTGTCGATACCGCCGACACCTGCTTGTATACCATCTATACAGAGTTCGGTATATTTTGACTTCGGAACCTGTGGCGAATGGCGTTGTGCTTTCTCCAAACCGCCGTCGAGATCAGCGATGTTGTAGTGCAGCGCAGAGGCTGAAAAGGCATCTGTGGACACGATGTGAAGGCCCTGACCGTGGGCATCCGTTTGTTTCCACCAGCGTATATCGCTCTTGGTTCCGGTCTCCTGGGGACGGATGTAAGGGTAGAATTGCTCGTCGGCAGTCTGTGAATGGATGCCGATACGTTGCGAGAGCTTGCGATCGGCATAGTTCTCGATAGGGCCGCGACCATAAAATTGGCTTTGCTCCATCGTATAAGGCAAGTCCATTACTATTCCGAAGCGGAACATATTGGGCACTTGGGCCGTTTTGTCTGTAATCATTTGCTCGTTGACAAGGATATTTCCGTCGGCAAAGATTTGGTAAGAGAGCGTGAGTTCTGCCTTTACTGTCGGCATCGAATAGGTTACAATGACATTTGTCGAACGTGTTTTCCGTTCTTTCTTGACAGTCATTGAGGTGACGTTCATCGGCGGATTGTGCCACACCCGATACTTCTTGTTCAGTCTGGCACCCATATCATTGTCGGTCACTGCACGCCAGAAATTGGGACGTAAGGTACCGCCTGCGCCTAAGAAAGATTTTCCGCCTACCTGATAAGTGGTGAGAAGTCCTGTCTTTCGATTGAAACGGATGTCGATATCAGCATTTTTCAGCACGATTTCATCTGCTTTTCGGTCATCAATCACTTTGATATTTTTTTTCGATGCACTGTAAATCTTTCCTTTCGGAAGATATTTATAACCTCTAATTACAAACTGGTCGTAAGCCACAGTTTGGTCTTTTTCCATCAGAGGCTCGGCAGTTTTCAGCTTGAAATCGATATTGAGCAAGACCTCGTCGGCGTTCGTCACCGCGTCAAGATGATAAGGCAGTGTATATTCTGCCGTTTGTTGTGGTGCGATGTTCAGTCGATCGATTTCTCCCTGTTGAATGATTCGACCGCCGGCAAGTAGTTTCCACACCAGTTTATAGTTGCTTAAATCACGGAAGAAATATTCATTGAACACCTTGATCTTACCTGTTTGCAAATCAATGGGTGTTGCCCATATATTCTGATGCACGTAAGCTACTTCGTAAGCGTGCGGATTCAGTTGCCTGTCCGGTCCTATGATACCGTTGCAATTGAAGTTATTGTCACTGCCGTCATAATCATTATAGTCGCCGCCATAGGTGTAAATGGGCGTCCCGTTTTTATCTTTACCGTGCAAACCTTGGTCAACGAAGTCCCAAATAAAACCTCCTTGGTATTTCGGATATTTGCGCACGAGATTCCAATACTCCTTGAATCCGCCGCCGGAATTACCCATCGTGTGGTTATATTCGCACTGGATGAGCGGCTTTTGATCTTCGGGAGCAGTACTCTTGGCATAAGTTTCACAGTCGGCTTGCGAGCGATACATTGGACAAAAGATGTCGGTGTTGGCTCCTTTCACTGCACGTTCCCAATGGATGGGACGTGATGGATCCGTATTTTTTATCCACTTGTAGGTCGAAGTGAAGTTAGGGCCGTCTACGGTTTCATTTCCCATTGACCAATAAATGATGCTTGGATGATTGAAGAATGATTTCACGTTGTGTTGATTGCGCTCCATAATCTGCTTGGCAAACTGCGGCTTCTTAGCTTCGGACGTATCTTCGTAACCGAATCCGTGGCTCTCTTGGTTGGCCTCAGCACAGACATAGAGCCCGTATTGATCGCAGAGGTCGTACCACTGCGGGTCATCGGGATAGTGGCAGGTACGCACGGCATTAATGTTGAGACGTTTCATAATCTTGATATCTTCAATCATCCTATCCCGACTTACTACATATCCGCCGTCGGGATCCATCTCGTGTCGGTCGGCTCCTTTGATAAATACGGCCTTACCGTTGACTAACAACTGCGCATTTTTGATTTCTACCTTTCGGAATCCGACTTTCAACGGGATTACTTCAAGGAGTCTGAATGGTGTCATCTTTTGTGGGCGTTCTCCCTTTTTAGGTGTAGCAATTGTGAAAACGCGCGCCAATAATGTATATAAATAAGGTGTCTCGGCCGTCCACAGATGTGGATTTTCGACGTGTAATGTCTTTCTCGTCTCTGTTCCAAATGCCTTTACCACGCTTTCTCCTTGTGAGTTTAACAGTTCATAGGAGATAAATGCAGGACATTCCGAATGTGTTTCGATTTCAAGTGAACCGTTCCGATATTGCGAATCGAGGTTGGGTGTGATACGAATATCTGTCATGTGCGTTTTGGGGTTGCGTGAATATAGATAGCACGAACGGCCAACACCGCTCAAACGCCAAAAGTCTTGGTCTTCGCAATATGACCCGTCGCACCACCGGAAGGTTTGAAAGGCGATGAGATTGCGCCCCGGATGCAAGTAAGGAGTGAGATCGAACTCGGCCGCAATCTTGCTGTCTTCGGCGTAACCGACAAATTTTCCGTTAACCCAGAGATAAATATTGGATGTCACTGAACCGAAATGTGCAATGATTTGGCGCCCTTTCCACGTTTCGGGCAACTGCACCCAGCGGCGGTAAGAGCCCACGTGATTATCTTTGATCGGTACATTCGGCGGATCGTTTTTAAAATGTCCGCGCCATGCAAAACCCACATTGATATAAACAGGATCGCCGAAACCGTGGAGTTCCCATACACCCGGTACGGGCATCTTTCCCCATTGTGAATCGTCGAAGGTCGTTGTGTAAAAGTCTGTTGGCCGTTCATCGGCATTTGCCACCCATCTGAATTGCCAGTCGCCATTGAGTGAAAGGAAGTTGGCTGACGCTGTTCGATCGCCTGCCAAGGCTTTTTCGTACGACTCATAAGCAAAGAAGTCAGTATGCACGGGAAAACGATTGATCGAGTTTACCTGTAAGTCGTGCCACTCGGTAAACGTCGGTTCCACGTTCTTTGCTGCTTTCACGGGCAACGAGACTACTGCCATCGCTGCGAGAAAAAGAAGTTTATTCATCACAATAGATTGTTTAATAATTGATTTTTTGATGTGCAAATGTACGAAAAATAATATAGAATGCGAAAAGTTACTTATAAGAAAAATCGTGTGGACTTTGTTTTAAAATGCAACAATGTGTGCAAAATTAATAGGAACTTTCGGTTGCTGATTGAAATATCCGGTGATAATCTGAATCCGTTCGGCTAAGTTTTAAGTGTATTTATAGAGTGCTGAGAGCGGGAGTTTATAAAGCATCCGAAATCTGATAGGAAAAGGCGCCTGGGGGTGTTAAATCAAAGAATTATTTAAGGGGTAACTGGCCATTCCTTTATTTTACTCCGTGTATTTCTGTCAAATGAGAAGTATACGAGTACTCCCCGAGAAGTCCCATAGTACTGCCCCACAGCTATACGACTTATCAGCAGCAAATATAGAGGATATTGCCGTAAGGTATTGTTCTTTGTTTAATGTTCATTCGTAATTCCTTAGATACTTCTTATTATTCGAGGAATGAAATGATTATATACACCAATTCGAGATAAGGTAAAGTAACCGAAAAGCGACTCTATCATTTATCTGCGAATGGAAAGAGAAGATCTTTTTGTGAGAGAGTGGCTCAATCCATCAAAAGAAAAAGAAATAGTCTTAAGACGACAAGGAAGCGTTAATAAATAAGATATATTCTCTCTTTCCATTGGGAAGTGCAAATAAACAAAAATAAATTTCTTCTTTCCATTTAGAAAGTGTAAATATATTTAAATTTATTTGCTGTTTCCGATGGAATTAGAAGAAAAACAAAGATTTATGAACAATTCCAAGTGGAAACAGAGAAAAAAAGTATTTTTCGACCGGTTTCCGCAGATTGAGAATCGAAAAACGGAAAAGTTTGTTCCGCCGGCAGAAAAACAACTTTCTTATCCCGAACTGGGTACTATATGAAAGAATAAAAAAGAGGATACACAAATATATCCTCTTTTTATCCTTATATAAAGATTATTGTGCCGTAACCGTTGCCTTAGCATTGTCAGGATCCAGCACGATCAGATATGTGCCGGCAGTGATGGAAATATTATCTCCACCTTGTGTCAGGGCAGATAAGGTGCCACCGAAATTCTTGGTCCAGGATGCATCCCAACGGAATTTAAATTCACCATCTTTCATCGTTAGGGTGATCGACCATTTTTTTGTGGCGGGATCGTAAGTCATCAACTGACCTTTATCCCATCCGTCGGCAGTAGCGCTGCCAATTACTTCCCATCCCGTCTTGGTAACGGAAGCCACATTCTTCTTGGTATCGGCCTCAACACGATAGTATCCACCCTCTGTCAGAGTGATGTTTCCTCCATTGCCGATAGCGAAATCAGCCTTCGTCTTAGCGTCATTCCAAACCATTTTTCCCACAAGACCGAACCACGTACCTGCATCGTACATCTTAAACTCGGTATTGGTAGGGAAGTAATGCGTACCTGTGTATTTGAAATCGCGATTCTCGGATGTGATGAGGTAAGCATCGGCCGCGTCCGGCTTCCAATTCTGATAGCTGCCGGGAAGAGTCATCGACGAACTCGACAGTTCGATGTCGGTTTCTTTCATCGAATATGTATATTTACCGGCATTGGTAAGATTCAAACTTACGATATAAGCGTGAGCCTTTTCTACCTTGATATTAGCGCCACCGGGGGCTAGTCCGTCTTTGGTAGAACCGTCGCTGCCATAGTTGATAGCCCAGCCTTTGTTGGCACGGAATTTGAATTCTTTATCGCTCAATGCCGTTACCACAGTCCACAGACGGGTCTTGGCATCGTACTCCATTTCGGTGTCTTTGTTCCAACCGTTTGAGGTAGCATCGCCTATCAGACCCCACTTGGTGGGATCGGAAATGGTTACGCTGCCGTCGGTGCCGAGTTTCACCTCAACGAATCCTTTCTTGTCGGCAGTAATTTGCTGACCTTTTGCGAGTACCTTGCTTATGTCCTTACCGTCGAGAATGGCGAAGGAAGCGGCATCGTCAAATTGTACCCAGCCTTGATATACGCCATCGCCGTCAGGATCGCCGATGAGATAAGCTTTGGTGTAGTCCCATTCAGGATACCCCACAGCTACATAAGCATAATTCCAACCGATGTTGACTGTATTGGGATCATAAGGCGTTGCTTTGAAAGTAACGGTATTCTGTGCTTTATCCGTATAAGCATTAAATGCCTTTGATACGAGCGATATGGTGAAATCGTAAGTCTGACCGGGATAAGCTCCTACTTTTGCCAAGAGTTTATTCATCTGTGCATTGGTAAAATTCAGCTTATTCTTATCGGTCTCACCGAGTACAGTACTCTTGTTGGTCGTGTTATTGGTTACCGTGACCTCATAATTAATCACGGCACCTTTCCCGTATGATGCTTTTTCCCAGCTTATTTCCGGGAATTGCTCGGTACTGTTGTCCTTGGTAAAGGTTATTTCTGCGGGGCTGACGGTATTGAGCTTAGCAGCCTGTTGCAGTTGCAGCACAGGGGTAGTAACGTCGTCTGAACACGATGCCATCGCGAAGAGACCGGCTGCAAGGAAAAATATATTCTTTAATTTCATAATCGTTCTCTTAATTGTCCGTTAATAACCATCGTTTTGCTTCAAGTTCTCGTTAGAACCGACATCGTCGGAAGGCAAGGGAAATACGGTATAGAAATCGTTTACGGCCTTGCCCTCGGCAACTCCGCCTTTCCAAGGCCATACGTAATCGGCAGAAGTATATTTGCCGAAACGTACCAAGTCTGTACGGCGCTGTGCCTCATAGAAGAGTTCGCGGCCACGCTCGTCAAGCAGGAAATTGAGCGTAAAATCGCTATCTCCGATGGGAGCTGCGAGCTTGTCGTCATAAGCCCGTTTGCGCAAGTCATTGATATAGCCTAATGCCTCTGCTCTTGTTGCACCTTGTCCGCCTCGCAATACGGCTTCTGCCAAATTGAGGTAAATCTCGCCTAAACGGAAGAGAGGGAAGTCTACGTACGCTTCAGATGATGCCGGCTTGCTGCCATCTTTGTTAATGTTGTAGAACTTCGTTACAGGAATGCCGTTATTCTTGAAATCAACTTCCTTGACAATTTCCATATTTGTGGTGCCTTCGGTGCGCAGCATCTTACTGCGGCTGTCTTTCTCAAAGCTGTTTTCGCGCGTAAACATCTTATATAATGTAGACTTTGCACGAACACCTTGCCAAGCACCCTTGGCATTGGTCTCTGCTTGGAATTCGGCAGATCCCCAGCAAAGGAAAGCTGTCATTCCACCCCAAGTCATTGTCTCTTCGCCTTCGTAACGGCAGGGCAGAATCATCTCCTTAGAATGGTCGTTGTCTGCCTTGAACATATCGGCATATTTCTCCTCTAACTGATAGCCGGCACCGATCACTTTTTTGGAATAAGTAATACAGTCGGTATAGCGGTTTTCACCTACATAGGTCTCTGCATTGAGATATAAGCGAGACAATGCAGCCCATACGGCAGCTTTGTTGGCGTGGCCGTATTCGTCGTTCCAACCTACGGCCGGAGCAGCCAAGTCTGCTTCACAAGCCTTCATCTCTGTTTCGACGTATTTAAACAGATCGGCTTTCATAATCTGTTGCGGACGTTTGTTTCCGATGGGACTGTTTTCGTTTACAAAAGGAACATTGCGGTAAAGATCCAATGCGTATTGGTACATCAAGGCACGTAAGAAGCGAGCTTCGGCACGATAACGTGCCACTTTGTTCTTCACGTCATCCGAACAGCCACGGTTGTTTAACTTGTCAGCTGTCGTTTCGCGTAGGAAAGCATTAGCTAAATTGATCTGATAGAATAAACGATAGTAAGAACCTTTGATCCACGGGCTGGATGCATCCCAAGAGAGATGATTGAAACCGGGAATACCGGGGTCGTTCCAGGCACAGTGGGCAATGTCGGAAGCCAGTTCCTGCATATTCCATAGTACGCGGAGGAATGACGCTTGTGAACCGCCGTCGATACCGACGACATCCGGCTCATTATCGCCTCCTTCATTGCCGCCTATCACCATTCCGGCATAAATCTTGGCCAGGCTCTCGGTATAGGCATTCAATTCTTTGCCAAAGACAACGTTAGACACCAATTCGTCCTTATCCAAAGGTACTGTATCTAAGTCGTTCACGCACGAGGTCGTTCCCACCAAAGTGCCGAGAAGTACAATGAGTATGCCTTTCTTGAATTTATTTGTTTTCATTTCGCTTGCTTTTTAGAATTTTAAACTGAAACCTAACATAAAGGATACCGGCCGCGGATAGATGTTGTTGTCTATACCTTCACCGCTGACTTCGGGGTCAAGACCACTATAGTTGGTGATGACGAAGGGATTCTGTACGGTAAAGTATACACGTGCAGACTGGTTATCAGTGAATAATTTATTAAAGGTGTAGCCCAAAGTGATATTGTCCATGCGTACGAAAGAAGCTTTCTGAATATAGTGGCTGCTACGATACTGACCAACGTGGAAGTTCCTATCCCAAGCAGAGTTGAGACGATTTTTCAAGAAACCGCTTTGGTCGAACATCTGTGAGCCATCCCAAGCCTCGCGATTAGACTGAATGTTGTTGTAAACATAATTACCCAGACTCGAACGGAGTGCAAAAGACATATCCCAATTCTTGTAAGAAAGCTGTGAAGTGAAACCCATATACACATCCGGAGCCGATTTCTTATAAGGTATAAGATCTTCTTCATCAATCTTATTATCGTTGTTCTGGTCTACATAAGCGCCTTCGATAGGCTTCCCATTCTTATCGTACATCTGCTCGAAGACATAGAATGAGTTATAAGGATGGTTGACAGCATTGATCTGGACGTTATATCCCGTAGCACCGCTGATACCACCGTGGATAACCCCTTTGTACTTGGGGTCATCGTTAAAGGTCAGTTTTGTGATGGTATTCTTGTTATAAGAAATGTTATAACCGACAGTCCAATTCAAATCTTTTGTACTGATGGGGTGTGCAGTCAAAGAGAGTTCTACACCCTTATTCACTAATGTGCCGACATTGGTAAGCAATTCGTTGCTGAAATTCGTACCAGCCGGAGCAGTTACTTTATTCAGCAAGTTATTGGTTTCACGATAGTAATAATCAAATGTACCGGTAATTTTGCCATTCAGGAAACCGAAATCGAGACCAGCGTTATAAGTCGTTGTCTCTTCCCATTTCAAATTTTCATCATAGGCTTGCGGTGCGATAAGACGTACTTTCGTATTGCCGAAGTAGTAATTGGCACCGGCCTTAGAATAAGTATAACGTGCCATATAGGGATAATCGCCGCTATTGAGGTTCTGCTGACCGGTAATACCGTAACCTAAACGCAACTTCAACTCACTAAGCCAGCTGGCATCTCTCAGGAACGATTCTTCATTGATACGCCAAGCGAATGCCACAGAGGGGAATACACCCCAACGGTTGTCTTTATTAAAGCGTGAAGAACCGTCGTTACGCAAGGTAAAAGTCAAGAGGTAACGATCAAGTAATGTGTAATTCAAGCGACCGAAGAATGATACGAGGTAACTCTCGGTGATGAAGTCGTCGCCGTCTTTATAGAATTCTTTGTTATTCTCTTTGGCTTTAGCAGCAGAGAAAGGATATTTATTCCACTCTGAACGATAGAAATGCTGCCAAGAATAACCTGCCATCACATCGATGTTGTGAGTACCGAAAGTCTTAGCGTAATTGAGATAGAATTCGAGCAAGGTGTTGCGCTTCAACTGATAGTAAGATTTGTTTTCGCCGAACCCTTTCTTAAAAGCGCCTTGGGCCCACGTCATCGGAGAGTTATCGGTAATGATTATATCGCCTTCACCTTTGGATATGTCATAGCCTAAATTCAGGTTAGCTCGAAGATCAGGTAGGAAGTGGAACTTATAGTCGAACTGTGCATTGCCGATACTGCGATAAACGGTAGACTTATCACTTTTAGAGTCAAGAATAGAGACAGGGTTGGTCAAACCGATATCGTTGGGCAGGCCATTGGCTGAATTCAGATACATAAAATAACCGTTGCCATAAGTCGATCCCTTCGTATAGATAGGCTGTGTCGGATCATATTGAGTAGCCATATCAAGAGCACTGAGGTCGGCGAAACGGTTCGTGTTATAGATACCCTTTACGTTCAACTGAATATTGAGATGCTTGTCAAACAATTGTGGGTTCAGGTTGATGGCACCGGTAAAACGCTGCATATTAGATGTCTTGATAATACCGTTCTCATTGGTATAGCCCATAGATACGCGGTAAGGAAGATTGGGAAGTGCTCCCGATACATTGACGTTATGATCGGTGCTGACTGCCGTACGGAAAATCTCTTTTTGCCAATTGGTGTTGCTCTTTCCCAAAGCAGCAGCCTGTGCACTAGTCTCTCCGAACTTGGAAATAACGAAACGACGGAATTCATCGGCAGACATTACGTCGACTTCTTTTGCGTGTGTACTGACCTTTACAGAACCGCTATAACCGACTCTTACACCGCCTGCCTTACCTTTCTTAGTGGTGATAAGGATGACACCGTTCGAAGCACGTGAGCCATAGATCGCAGTTGCCGAAGCATCTTTCAGAATTGTCATCGTCTCGATATCATCGGGATGAACCGTACTCAATGGATTGGCCATACCGCTGATTTTGTCGTCATCAACGGGAACGCCGTCGATAACGATCAACGGATTGTTGGATGCTGACATAGAGGAACCGCCACGAATGCGGATAGTGGCTCCAGAACCGGGTGCACCGCCGTCGGTAATGACGCTCACACCTGCGGCTTTACCTACCAACATATCGCTTGCCGAAGTAACAGCACCCTTCACCATCTTGTCTGCGGTCAGGGCCGTTACACTACCGGTAAGATCTGATTTCTTAGTTCGGCCGTAACCGATGACTACTACTTCGTTCAGCGACTGTGCAACATCTTCTTTCATCACGATGTTTACTTCGGGAGCCGCCACCACTTTGGCGTCTTGATAACCGATGTAAGATACCGTGATTTCGGCGCCTGATGCAGCCTTGATGACAAAGTTACCGTCAATGTCTGTGATGACACCGCCTTGTTGGCCGGTAATTCGGACCGTTGCACCGACAATGGGTTCGCCGGTACCGTCTTTGACGTGGCCTTTGACAGTGATTTGCTGTGCAAAGGCACTGGCCGAAAGGATCAACCCGCAAATCAAGGCGAGCATCCTTAGAGGCATTGTAAATTTAACCTGCTTCATCATTTGATTTTTAAAAAGTTTAGGTTGTTATCATTAATAATGTTGATTGTTTACTTAGGTCTTATCGCCTCTGCATTGTGAGAAGCTCTGTTTGTATTTGTTATTAGGATTATCGGCTCTTGCTGGACCTTTACCCAATTACTTTTGGAGAGACATCAATACTGCCTTTTGACATTGCAAAAGTAAATTTTATTACACCGATTTGTACTTTTTCCGAGTTAAAAACGTTCTTTAATACGTGCAAACGATTGCGCAACGAAATGTAAGTAAATAATAATGAACGCGCGTAAGATTGTGGCTTATTGGCTAAATTTGCGCAAATTGGTATTACTACCGTGACTGAACCTAAACTTATCACAATGAAGGATATCGCGCGAGAATTCGGAGTCTCTGTGGCAACAGTATCTCGTGCACTGAGCGATAACCGTCGTATCAGCAAGGAAAGGCGTGAAGCTATACAGGCTTTTGCGCGTGAACACAACTTCTATCCCAATATCATCGGGGAGCAATTGCGTCATTCTCGGGTGCGACCAACTCGTATCATCGGGGTAATTGTTCCACAATTGGTGCATTATTACTTCTCATCCATTCTCAGCGGAATAGAAGAGGAGGCTTTTGCACGCGGTTATCAGATGGTGGTTGCACAAAGCAATGAGCGCTATGAACGTGAGGAGAAGATTTGTCAACAGTTCTATAAGAATAAGGTTTGCGGTGTTATCGTTTCTCAAGCAAAGGATACATTGATCTATGATCATTTCCGTAAGTTAATGGATAATGATATCCCACTGGTTTTTTACGACCGGATTTGCACAGGCGTAGAGGCCAGTCGTGTGGTTGTCGACGATTATATGGGGGCTTACAATGCTGTGACGCATCTGTTGGAAACGGGGTGTCGGCGCGTGGCCTTTTATAGTTCGCCCATCAGTTTGGAGATTTCAAAGAATCGTTATAATGGATATAAGGATGCACTTTTGCATTACGGCATTCCTGTGAATGATGGTTTGGTGCGGTTCTGCGATAATCGGAGCGATGCAGAAGTAATCACGCCTGAACTGTTAGAGCGTACTGATCGGCCTGATGCATTCTTTGCCGTGAACGATGATACGGCTATCGGCATACTCTATACTGTTAAACGGATGGGATTCCGCGTTCCCGACGATATCAGTATTTGTGGATTTACCAACGGCGAGCGGGCCATTGCCTGCGATCCGATGCTTACCACTGTGGAGCAACGTGGCAAACGGGTAGGCGAAGAAGCCGCCAACATACTCATCGGTCAGGTCGAAGGTCTTATTCCCATAGGTAAAGTGGAGCGTCGGGTGGTAAGAACCAAGCTGGTGATTAGGGGGACAACACGATAATTCATAATTATTCTTGGATGGTGTTTTAGTATGGAGAATGCTGCATATGAAAGATATAAATGAGAATATTATCGTCTCGAAGAGTATGGAGTTTGCTGTTCGATGCGTCAGACTTTGTATGTATCTGCAAGACAATAAAAGAGAAGATAGTATATTCAAACAACTGTTCCGTAGCGGAACAAGCATTGATGCAAATGTAAAAGAAGCGATTAGAGTACAGAGCCGGGCTGATTTTAGAGCGAAGATGAATATTTCTCTGAAAGAAGCAAGTGAAACTGAATATTGGATTGAACCATTACGTAATACGAATTATATAACAAAATTGGAGACTAACAGTTTATTAACAGATTGTGTCGAATGAATCAAATACTTACAGTCATTGTCAAGGAGACGGTATCAAATGAACTATAACTCGTCGAAAAAGCAATGATTACAACCAAATTATGAATTGTGAATTATGAATTATGAATTAAAGAAAAAGCCAGATCTCAATTTTTGGAAGCTTTGGAACCTTAGTTTCGGATTTTTCGGTGTGCAAATAGCTTACGCTTTGCAGAGTGCAAACATCTCGCGAATCTTCGCCACACTCGGGGCCGATCCGCATAATTTAAGTTATTTCTGGATACTTCCGCCGTTGATGGGAATAATTGTTCAACCCATTGTCGGTACACTTAGCGACAAAACCTGGTGCCGATTCGGGCGCCGTATACCTTATCTCTTTGTCGGAGCATCCGTTGCCGTGCTCGTGATGTGTCTTTTGCCCAATGCCGGTTCGTTCGGAATGGCCGTCGGTACGGCAATGATTTTCGGGCTGGTATCGCTGATGTTTCTCGATACCAGCATCAATATGGCGATGCAGCCGTTTAAGATGCTCGTTGGAGATATGGTCAACGAGAAACAGAAAGCATTGGCTTACTCCATCCAAAGTTTTCTTTGCAATGCAGGTTCTGTGGCAGGATTCATCTTTCCTTTCCTCTTTACAGCCCTCGGAATAGCCAATACCGCAGCTCCGGGTGTAATTCCCGACTCGGTGATTTGGTCGTTTTATGTAGGGGCATGTATCTTGATCCTCTGCGTGATTTATACAACAGTGAAAGTGAAAGAGTGGAATCCCAAGGAATATGCCGAATACAATGGACTTGACAAACCACTCGACGAGGAAAAAGTCAATCTCATCCAATTGTTGTGCAAGGCTCCGTCTACTTTTTGGACAGTAGGAATCGTGCAGTTCTTTTGCTGGGCTGCCTTTATGTATATGTGGACTTATACCAACGGAACAATTGCAGATACGTGCTGGGGGACGACCGATGTTGCCTCGGTCGGTTATCAGGCTGCCGGCAACTGGGTCGGAATCCTCTTTGCCGTGCAAGCCATCGGTAGTGTCGTTTGGGCTTTGGTACTGCCCCAATTCAAGAATATCAAACTGGGGTATGCCATTAGCCTTGTGCTCGGTGGTATCGGGTTTGCTGTCACTCCATTCGTTCATAACCAGTATTTATTGTTCGTCCCCTTCATTCTTATCGGTTGCGCGTGGGCTGCAATGCTTGCGATGCCGTTTGCACTGGTTACCAATGCCTTGCAAGGTTATGGGCATATGGGTGTCTACCTGGGGTTGTTCAACGGTACCATCTGCGTTCCCCAGATTGTTGCAGCGCTCTTGGGTGGCATTATTCTCAGCCTGATGGGTTCTGTGCAAAGTTCGATGATGATCGTTGCCGGTATTCTCCTGTTTATTGGTTCTCTGTGTGTAATAGTGGTAAAGGTGAAATAGTAGAAAAGGCCTCATGACCGATAAGGGGAAGCAAGTTTACCGAGCATAAGTACATAATCGAGTAGATCAAAAATCTGTTTCATACCCTGCTTGAACAGCTACTTCTCATTTCCAACCCTGTAAGGACTGTGCTTTGGAAACCTCTTTTCAGTTCTCCATAAATAGAATAAGGAATAAAACCATAAATAAGATTGAATTTAAATTTTCCTTGTTCCTGAAATGTTCCGAAGGTTGATCTTGCTGTTATGCGCTTTTGTCCGGCTCGATACTACTTCCTGACTCATCGGTTTGTCGGGGGAGGAATCGGCGATAAGACATTTAAAAGTTATTCAAACCTATAAGCATTTCTCTGGGAAGTTTCATTTGATAAGTCAAAAAGAGCCTAAAAACTGAAAGAAAATACGCGTAAAGTTTGATAATTGCTCTCTTTATTACAAATAACCGTTTAGCTTTCTTGTTTTAAGGGCAATACTTGTGTGAGATTAAGAAGTATAGGAGAAGACGAGGAGAAGTATAGGAGAAGTCAGGTAGAAGTCCTATACTTCTCAAAGGTAAATATAGGAGTATAACTCCCGCTTCTTTTTTGCAAAATGATATCGATGTGAAGTCGTCACTATTTTATAAGAGGTATGATCGGGAACAAGACCATTATTCTGAATAATCAGTAACTCTGTGTTCAAGCAGGATTATAAAAAGAATGTATAAACTATTCAGATTTCTTTTATAAGGTTCAGTAATACTGTTCTTGTGAACTCGTAATTTGATTTATATTTCTTAAATGCGCGGAAAAATCTAAGTGAAAAATGAAAAAAACTAAGAATTATTTGCTTTGTATAAATAAAATGCTTATTTTTGCGCATCTTCTCTTAATTTTCATCCGTTATCGGATGTGAAAAAGAGACAGAAAAGAGGGAATGAAATCGACTTTCTGTCCCTCGGCAAACATTCTATTGAAAAGAGAGGAAGATATTGTCGGAAGTGAAAACATCATTTTAAACATAAGACAGCTTCTCTCATCGGAATGAAATGTGCATAAGCATACCAACCTACGGCTGTGGAGATGGAAAAGTCCCGCACTCTGACAGTTAAATGACAGGGACTGTTCGATGAACTACATTTCATAAAACTACTGATCTTTGCATCGCATTGATACCATAACAAGAACTCCGAAAGGAAAAAGGCAGAATCTCAACAGAGGGAGACTTGCCTATAAACATCGCATTCGTGCAGTAAAGTGAGGACAACTTTTTGCACGAGTGTAATACCGATGCAGCGGCATTATAGGTAGAAACACATTATTCGCGGAATTTAACATACCCCAATATTAATAATCGTTTAAATTAAAGAGCCCTATGAAGAAACATCTAACAATGCTTTTGGCCTGCCTCTTCCTGAGTATCGGAGTGGCACTGGCACAGACTCAAATTAATGGAACTGTGGTCTCGGAAAGTGATGGAGAACCCATTGTCGGAGCTACTGTTCGAGTAGTGGGACACAACACTGGTACCGCGACCGACATCGACGGAAAGTTTAAAATTACGATGCCCGTAGGAGCGACGAAGATCATTGTATCGTATGTCGGTATGAAATCACAGGAGCTGGTAGCTCGAAATAATATGAGAGTAGTGTTGCAAAGCGAATCGAAAGCTATTGATGAAGTATTTGTCGTAGCTTACGGAACGGCAAAGAAATCGTCGTTTACAGGTTCGGCTGTATCTGTTGATTCCAAGAAAATTGACAAAATGCAGACTGCTGATGCTGCTAAGGCCTTGGAGGGAATGGTTGCAGGTCTGGCAGTTACATCATCTTCGGGTCGTGCCGGAACTTCTGCCACTATCCGAATTCGCGGTATCGGTTCGTTAAACGCATCGAGCAGCCCGCTTATTATACTTGATGGCGCGCCCTATGAAAGTGAAATCAACTCTATTAATCCTAAGGATATCGAGAATATCAGCGTGTTGAAAGATGCTGCTTCGGCTGCTCTTTACGGTGCGCGCGGTGCCAACGGAGTAATTCTGATTACAACAAAGAGCGGACAGAAAGGCAAGTTGCAAGTTTCGTTTGACGCTCGTATCGGTAGCAATCGGCGCGGAGTACCTGAATATGACGTTATTTCCGATCCCGGAACTTACTATCGTCTGACGTGGGAAAGTCTGAAAAACCGTCAGATATATTCAAATAAACCTGCGGCTAATCCGGCTGAATGGGCTTCGAATAACTTAATAGAGACATTAGGTTACAACATCTATAATACACCTGATAACCAAGTGGTGGATGCTAACGGTAATTTGACCACAGCCCCGATTAAATATGAGGATGCCGGTTCATTTAATAACTGGACGGGACAACTCTATAAACCGCACACCCGCCAAGAGTATACGCTCAGTCTGTCTAAGGGAACAGACAAGTCGAGAGTATATTTTTCCGTAGGTTATCTGGATGATTTAGGTTTCAGTATCAAGAGTGATTTCAAGCGTCTTTCCAATCGCTTGGCCTATGAGTCACAGTTTACTGACTGGCTGAAACTGTCTGCTTCATCCCAGCTGTCACGTACCGAAACCCGCAACTCTGCCGATGAAGGAAACAATTTCTCGAATGTCTTTATGTGGACAAGAATGATTGCCCCTATATATCCCATTTATAAGCACAACAGTGCGGGTAAGATTGTGCGCGATGCAAATGGTAATCCCCTTTATGATGACACTTTGGGTCGTCCCTATGCAGGTGGAACGAACCTCATTAAGCAGTTGGAGCTTAACGATATTCAGCATAATCAGTTCTTCGTTACAGAGAATGTGCGGGCCGACATCAAGCTTCCCTATGGCTTTAACTTTAATACCACGGGAACATTCAGCGGCAACTGGTGGACTCACACTGACTTCAAGAATCCATTGGTGGGCGACGGCCAGGCTTATGGAGGTATTCTTGAAAAGTGGAGCAGTTCTAATTACTCCCTCAACTGGAACCAAGTGTTGACTTGGGATGGAACTTTTGATAAATTCACGCTGCACGGAATGCTGGGTCACGAGTATTATCAGCAGAAGTTCGAATACCTTTATGGAACAAAGCAAACATTGCTTGATCCCACCTTGAAAGAGTTTATCAATGCTGCCAAAACGACAGAACTCAATTCATACACACGCGATTATCGTGTTGAAGGATGGTTCGGACAGGCTACGGCAGACTATGACAATAAGTATTATGTATCTGCTTCGTTGCGTTATGACGGTTCATCCGTGTTCCATCCCGACCACCGCTGGGGTACATTCTGGAGCCTTGGAGCTTCTTGGCGAATCAATCAGGAGAAGTTTATGGAGAACCTTACTTTCATTGATAACCTGAAACTGCGTGTCAGCTACGGTGTTCAGGGAAATGATTATCTGCTTCTTCCCGGCTCTACTACTCGTGCCTATACTCCTTATACAAATCTCTATTCTATCGGGACAACAGGAACTTCAAGTACGTATAGCCCAACCTACAAAGGCAATAAGGAAATAACGTGGGAGAAAAATCATAACTTGGATGTCGGTATTGAATTCTCTTTGTGGAATGGTAAACTCTCCGGAGAGTTAGAAGTGTTCAATCGTCTCACCACGGATATGCTCTTCAACCTCCCCATTCCGTCGACAACAGGTTTCTCAACACAGCCAGTTAACTTCGGAAAGATGACCAATAAGGGATTTGAGTTTACCCTTTCATCCAATGTTTATTCTGATAAGAACATCAATGTTAACGTCAGTGTGAACGGAACTACTTATAAGAATAAGATTAAAGAGTTGCCCGAAGAATTCCGCAAAGACGGTATTGTCAGTGGTTATCGTCTCATCAAAGAGGGTGGAAGCATCTATGATTATTGGATGATCAAGTCTGCCGGTGTAGATGAAAAGACCGGAGATGCACTTTATTATATGTATGATGAAGATACGAAGACTTTTGTTGCTAAACCCAGCAAGTTTTATTCGACCGATAATATCAATAAGCAGTATGTGGGATCGGCCATTCCCAAGTTGGCAGGAGGATTCTCTCTCAGTGCCGTTGCTTATGGTTTCGACTTCTCGGCACAGTTTGCCTATCGGATCGGCGGTAAATTCCTCGATCTCGGTTATCAGAATCTGATGTCGGCAGGAACTGCTGGAACGAACTGGCACAAGGACATTTTGAATCGTTGGACACCTGAAAATACCAAAACAGATGTACCTCGTCTGCAAAATGCTAATCAAGGTTTAATTCAGAGTTCAGACCGTTTTATTATCGACGCATCGTATTTGGCACTTACAAACCTTACTTTCGGTTATACGCTTCCGAGCAATTGGGTGAATAGAGCAGGTTTGCAAACTGTCCGTGTATACTTTGCAGCTGACAATTTAGGCTTCTTCTCTAAACGTAAAGGTTTGGATCCGCGTACTTCTGTCTCTGGTACTCAGGATTACAGCGTCAACAGTGCTGTCCGTACGTTGTCGCTCGGTCTGACTGTTTCACTCTAAACGCAATGCAACTTACAATCACTTAAAACAACGAATGTTATGAACAAATATATAAAAACCATTGCCGTACTGTCTGTTTTGACATTGACGACAAGTTGTAACTTGGATCCTGAGATTACGGAATATATACCGCAAGGCCGTCATGACGAATTGGTTGCAGACTCCGATGTGGTAAACAATGTGGCAAAGGCAGCTCTCTCCAAGACTTATGCTATCTTCCAAGAATTTTATAGGAGCCACGATGACTTTGGACTTAAAGCCTTTCATATAGCCACGGATTTGATGTGTGAAGATGTTGCATACAGAAACTGGAACTGGTTTCAGTTCGACTATCAGCTCGATAATCGTGAAGCGAATTACCGCCGTACGAATAGCACATGGAAGCAATTCTATAAAATCATTTCAAATGTGAACAAACACTTGGAGACTTATTTCCAAAAGGAGTCCTCAGCCCCCGCCTATCTGGCATCCAAAAGCGAGGCACAAGCCCTGCGGGGAATTGCTTTCTTCCATTTGGTAAACTTTTATCAGCATACATATAAAGGTCACGAAAACGATCCTGGTGTACCAATTGTTTTGTCAACAGATACTGTCAAACTTCCAAGAGCTACTGTCAAAGAGGTTTATGAGCAGATTATCAAAGACCTGACACCACTCGTTGAATACGGAAGTTACACGGAAGACAGGACGGATGTCGATAAAGGCGTAGCCGCTGCATATTTAGCCAAGGCTTACGCACAGATGGAAGACTGGCCTAACTGCGAAAAGTATGCAGCCATTGCCAAGAAAGGCGCCGATGATGTTGTATCAAAGCCTGGGCGTACGTGGAATATCGGAAAAGCCACGGATATTCTCTGGGGTGCTGATGTTACGCCAAGCAACAGTAGTCTGTGGGCTTCTTTCTGGAGCCATATGGATGAGTTCCTTATCAGAGGATATGCTGCCGGCGGTAAGAAAAAGCTGATTCACAATCTGCTTTACAATAAAATATCTAAAACCGACAGCCGAAGGAAGCTATGGGTGAACCTTAAAGAATATAAAGATATAGCTGATCAGGTTCGTCAATCATCCCCTAATCCGAATGCAAAATTGGAAGATTACGACCAAATGAAGTTCGTTGCGGGAGCTGACGGAATGGAACAAGACTACTCCTATATTCGTGTTCAGGATCCCATCCTCCTCGAAATAGAGGCAATGGTGGAACAAAACAAATTGACAGAGGCTGCTACCTTGCTCAATGGATTTGTACAACTGCGTGATCCACAGTTTACAGCCGCTTCTACGCCAGAGGATCTTCGCGAGCAGGTTCGCTTTCAACGTCGTATCGAACTTTGGGGAGAAGGCACCAACTGGTTTGATATGAAACGCTGGAAGATGACCATCGACCGTACAGGAGACGGCAGTAACCACGCTGCTATATTCAAAGTGAAGACCGATGAACCGAAGTTCTATCATATGTTACCTATCTCTGAGATTGAGGCTAATTCTCTGTTGAAACAGAATACCCCAATAAAGTGATGATTAATGAGGGAAACATAATTCTTTTGTGAATTTAAGTTAGTTAGATATGGAGAGGATGCAGGCGTGAGTCTGCATCCTTTATTTATTGTTTTATCTTCGTTTCCGATTTTATTATTTCCCTGTCTATTGTGTCTAATCTGAATATAAGGAAAAGATGAATCGTCTAAGAGAATCGAGTTACGCAGTTTTTAGCAGTATTCTTTTATCTGTTGCTGGACTTTGGGAACAACTATAATAAATAAGATATACCCTACTACACGACATGTCATATAGGTTGTGTTTATAGGCGTATTGTTTTTAATCGGTGTGAAAATGCGGATATCAATTCTAAAATTACTTCTTGTTTCCTATATTTATTTTATACAACAGATGGAACATCACGTAATGAGGAGTCGTGTTGTACCGAAGCTCTGACTTTCCTTGGCCGTTGATCTCGTAAGAAACGCTCGACAGACGGTGGAAAAGGTCGAAAGCATCGACTTTCGCCGTGAGTTTTCCTTTTAGGAACGACTGACTGACATAGGCATTGCATACCAAATCGTTGGTGTTCATCGATAAGACATCATACCCGCGACGGCTGAACATCTTCAAATCCATACCCGTTTCCAAGCCGAAAGCGAATTTATATGATCCGATCAGACCGTAATGGAAATCATAAGTTTTGATAGGCGCGAAGTCGCTGAGTTTTCTGTGGGCGTTGCGCCACGACCATTGACCTTCCAAACTGAGTCTGAGTCCCTCATTCTGATAGTTGAACGACGTCGTATGGTCAAGCAGATGATTGTCCACTTTACTCAAAACGCTGGTATGATTGCCTGAGACAGCAGTGAGATCCACATTTCTCTCATAGCTATAAGACAATCGGTTGTCCCACGTAAAGCGGCCTGCGCTGTCAAGAGGGAGGCTGTGATTCAAGTCGATTCGACCGTCCCAGTTACCGTTTACATTCTCGGGCTTGTAGGTGTAAACGCCCGTGGAGGGTTCGTAAGTGAATCCGTTGGCCACTGCCCGATCCCGAATTGTAAACAGAACATAGACCGACGGCCATTTGAGTCGGCCCGTGTGACTGTCGCTCAAACCGCCCTGGAAGCGATGTGTGATGCTGCTTTTCAAATCGGGATTGCCCTGCGTGACGGCTAACGGATTTGCATCGTCGCGCCGTTCCACCCGCTGATAGAGATCAGGCGTATTCACTTGTGTGTAAAAATAACACCAGGAATTGATGCGTCCGTTACCGAAACTGCCGTTTATCATCGGTTGGAAAAAACAGTTGTGTTGTCGAAGCTGCGTGTTGATCAATTGACTGCGGAAGTCGAGTCGCTCGCTTTCGTAATTCAAAGTGAGGTTTAAATTCAGGACCAGATGGCGTTTCTGTTCCTGCTTCGAATAACTGATACTGAGATTGGGACTATGTTTGATGCTGAATTTGTTGCCCGAATAACTGTTCGCTGCATCCAAAGCCATCAGCATCGAATCGCGTGTCGATGGCAGACTGCCGATTTCTCGTTGTGAGGTCTGCCATCCGGCAATACGGTCGAGACGGTATTTCTCATTGTTGTTATAACGTGATTTCTGACTAAAATGATAGCCGGGGACAATCACCAGACCGCCGGGCAACACGAACAGATATCCTGATTCGAGGGTATATTGATAGGAATGAGAGGGATTATGATCGTATTTATCACGATAATCACTGTTTGGTGAGTTTCGTAAATAGTCCAGTTGATATCTGTCCCACAGTGAATTGCGGTTGTTTTGATAAGAAGCAAGAGCTTCAAGATGGATAGCATCGCCCCATTTCAGTTGATAACTTATACCGAAATCGGTTTTGATATCCAGCGCATGACCCTTACCCATCGTGTGAGAACGCTGCCGATTGACAGCCATTGAGCCGAGACGACGACTCAACGGCGTAGCAAACAGCGTGTCGAGAATCATCTCCGTGCTGCCGAAAGACTCGGGATCGGCGTCGAAAGTGGCCGAACGGCTGAGTCCGAAGTTATTGAACTTGTTGTAATCGACATCCGTTGTCCATCGTATGAATGTCTTTCCTCTCGCTTCCAATTTATTGGTAGCCTTGACAATGACATTGTCTGCCTGCGTGGAAGCAATACTCCGGTTATATACATTGCCCGAAGTGAGGAACGATTCGCCTGCACGCACAGTCTGATTATCGCTGTTTCGCCACGAGATACTACCCGAAACATTGTTTCTCAGCGTATTTTTGGCGTTGCTCACAGCTGCATTCAGACCCACGGTTTTCTGTGTGAGCTGTCCGTTCGGAAGTTTGGCAGGGTCCCAGTCGCCCTTCTCGCCAGGCTTGCGGTCTTCGTTTACGTTGTTGAGATTGGCAAAAACAGACAGCTGAACACGCGGTGTGAAATAGAGACTGAACATCTTTTCGGCATAGCGCGAGTTGCTTCCCGCGGCCAAATCGAAGTTGGTGATGCCGGTTTTCTCGTATTCCTTTTTGAGCTTGACATCCATCACGAAGTCCTTTTTCTCCACATCGCGGCCCATAAGCTGGCTTTTGTCGGTGCTTTTCTCATAGACTTGCAGGTTTTTGACGGTGTAATAAGGCAGATTTTCGACCAAAGTCTTGTTGTTTCCTTTGAAAAAATCCTTGCCGTTGAGCAGTAAATAGTCTAATTTACGACCATTGATGAAGATTTCGCCCGCAGTATTGATCGTGGCGCCTGGCAGTTGGCGGATGAGCGCATCGAGCATACTACCGTTGGGAATGTTGAATGCATCAGCATTGTAAACGATGGTATCGCCGCGCATCACCATCTTGATCTTAGTACTTTTCACTACCACTTCGCCCAATGCGTGCTCTTTGTCGGCCATTCCTTTACGCTTCATCGTAAAGTCGTCTATCTGAAAATACATCTTACGACCGCTGAGATCTAACGTGTAGTTGAGGTAAGCATTGGCATAATCAGGGTGTGTCGCCTTGAAAATATACCGTCCTTCGCGCAGTCGTTTGCGGAAATAAAAGCGGGAAGTAGGGTGCACAGACCCCTTATTCCACGTCCACGTGCGGACAGTATCGACGACAATGCTGTCGGCAGACATCAACGTTACTTTTACGTTTTGAATGTCAAGATGAGTGAAAGCATCCGTAATGCGTCCGTCGATATACACATCCCGCTCTTTCACTTTTTTATTTTGAGCGTAGGTGTTGAATGGGGCCGTCAGGAAAAGAGCGGTGAAAAGAATTGGTAATAACTTCGAGTGTCGTTGCATTTTAAGATTGTTGAGATTCATTAGTGGTATAAATGGTTTTGTGTGCAAAGGTATAAAAAAAGATGGAGAAATCTTTACCATCTGTCAGTAATTTGTTAAAAAAGGCTGATCGCTTCTTAGAAATAAGAATCTTAGGGGGTAAGAGAATAGACAGTTGTATTCATTTGAAAACCAGTAAGATACAACTTTTGTCGTGATTAACGGTTAAATGTCTTGCGAAAGACTGTTAAATGCTTTGCGAAAAGCCGTTAAACGGCGTGCAATGAACCGTTACTTGGCCGGCAATTGACGGCTTTTCCGAATATAAGTTGTAACCGATTAGAAACCAGTAAGATATAGGATTGCTGTGAAACTGCCGCATACGACACCCATTCGGCGTTTCCGATAAAGGTGATGGGCATTTTAAATAGAAGTCGGGAAGCGGTTTTCGAGGTTGGAGATGAGGAAGTCTGTTTACCGTTTTTGGTAAAATTTTCACATCTCTATGCAACTTTTCTCTTGCCGCTTGCGTCTGAACGATATATGATACATCTCAAAGACATCAATAAAACCTATTTCGGTGCACAGCCATTGCACGTGTTGAAGGGTATCAGTCTTGACATCGCAGAGGGCGAATTTGTCTCGATTATGGGCGCATCAGGGTCGGGGAAGTCTACCTTATTAAATATATTGGGCATTCTCGACAACTATGACAGCGGCGAATACACGCTTGCGGGTACGCTCATTAAAGACCTCTCAGAACGTCGCGCGGCTGAATATCGCAATCGAATGATCGGTTTTATCTTCCAGAGTTTTAATCTGATCGGATTCAAAACTGCTGTGGAGAACGTGGAGTTGCCGCTGTTTTACCAGGGTGTGAGCCGTCGGAAGCGTCATCGGATGGCAATGGAGTATCTCGAAAAACTTGGTCTTGCAGAGTGGGCAGGGCATTATCCCAATGAGATGTCGGGCGGACAGAAGCAGCGAGTGGCCATTGCAAGAGCCTTGATCACGCATCCCCGCATTATCCTTGCAGATGAACCGACGGGCGCTTTGGACTCAAAAACGAGTGTGGAAGTGATGGAACTATTGAAGAGTCTTAATCAAGAAGAGGGTATGACTATTGTCGTGGTGACGCACGAAAGCGGTGTCGCCAACGAAACGAATAAGATTATACACATTAAAGACGGGCTGATCGGGCAGATAGAAGATAATTTTGATCATCAGGCCGGCCCTTTCGGAGTGAACGGAATGATGAAATGAGTTGTGTGTTTCTGATACAAACAGACAGGTACATACCCCAACCCTTGACTTAGGGAGCTAAAACGAAAAGCCAATGCACGATATATTAGGAGAAATCTGGTCAACAGTCAAGCGCAATAAGTTGCGTACTGCACTCACGGGATTTGCCGTGGCGTGGGGCATCTTTATGCTGATCTTCCTGTTGGGGGCGGGCAACGGACTGATCAATGCACAGCTTTCGCATATGGGACAGTTCTTGGCCAACTCGATGATGGTAGGTTCGGGCTATACGTCTAAGGCTTATGACGGACTGAAAGAGGGACGAAATATTACGCTTGATGATGCGGATATTGCTGAGACGGGGCGTGATTTTCAGGCCCATATCGATGGAGTGGGAGCGATGATTTCGGAAAATAGCGTGATGATCAGTTTCAACGACAACAGCGTGCAAGCCTCGCTCACGGGCGTATATCCCAATGAAGCCGTCATCAATAAGAAGGAAATGCTTTATGGGCGATATGTCAACGAGATCGATATGGACACTCGGTGCAAATCGATCGTGCTGAGTGAGGAGCAGGCCAAAGAACTCTTGCCAGGCCATTATGCTGATTTGGTGGGGCGGTATGTCAAAGTGGGGAGCTTCGCTTTCCGTGTTGTGGGCATTTACAAGAATGATGGGAGCCGGATGAACAGCGATGCTTATACGGCGTTCACTACGATTCGGATGATGTATAACGAAGGAAACAAGGCTGATAATATCATATTCGAGTTTCACGGACTGTCAACCCAGCAGCAGAATGAAGATTTTGAGAAGACATATCGGGCTTCCATTAATAGCAATCATCGTGCAGCGCCAGATGATAACGGGGCCATTTGGATATGGAATCGCTTCACGCAGAATATGCAAATGAATCAAGTTGTGGGCATTATTCGTACATTTCTGTGGGTCGTCGGCCTGTTTACGTTATTGAGCGGCATCGTCGGTGTGAGTAATATAATGCTGATCACGGTGAGGGAACGTACTCGCGAATTCGGAATTCGTAAGGCTATCGGGGCCAAACCGTGGTCGATTCTTCGGCTTATCATTATCGAGAGTATTATCATCACCACGTTTTTCGGTTATATCGGAATGCTTTGCGGCATCGGAGCCAATCTTTATATGGATGCCACGATCGGTCACACGAAGTTGGATACGGGTGTGTTCCAAGTTACGATGTTCGTAAATCCCACGGTGGGCTTTGATGTCTGTATCGAAGCAACACTTGTAATGATATTGGCAGGAACCGTTGCCGGATTGATTCCCGCACGTAAGGCCGCCCGCATCCGACCGATTGAGGCATTGCGGGCAGAGTAGAGTCAACAGATGGAAAGGAACAGAGAATGATCGATTTAGACAGATATAAAGAGATTCTTGACACACTTTCGAGAAACAAGACACGAAGTTTCCTCACGGGGTTTGGTGTTTTTTGGGGCGTGTTTATGCTTGTGGCATTGATCGGCGGCGGTAAGGCGATGAAGGAAAGTTTGTCAAATGAACTCCAAGGATTTGCTACCAATTCGGCCATTATCTTCCCCCAAGCCACCACGAAACCTTATCACGGATTGCCGAAAGGGCGTAACTGGTGTCTGGTTTACAATGATGTGGAGCGACTCAAAAGCCAAGTTCCCGGCCTGGATGTGGTTTCTCCGATGCTGACTCACTGGGGTAGCAAGGTCACTTTCAGTGATAAGAAAAGTCAATGCTCGGTGAAAGGCTTGGAGACTAATTATCAGCAGGTGGAGACTCCGTCAATGTTCTATGGGCGTTATCTCAATGATATGGATATGCAGCAGCATCGCAAAGTGTGCGTATTAGGTAAGAAGGTTTATAAGACGCTGTTTCCCGGCGGCGGAGATCCGTGTGGACGGGTGGTATGTATCGATTCGATCTATTACAGTATTGTGGGAGTCGACTATGGAACAAGCAATATGAACATTAACGGGCGTAATGAAGAGAGCGTCGTTATTCCGTTGACGCTGATGCAACAGGCCTATAATCTGGGTGACAGCGTGCATCTGATGTGTGCTACCGTACGTCCCGGTGTCACGATCAGTTCTGTTACCGACAAGATGCGCGAGGTGATAGCCCGTCCTCATCACATCGACCCGACCGACGAGAAAGGTATTGCAATTCTCAATGCAGAGGTGATGTTCGGAATGGTGGACAGTCTTTTCACCGGTGTAGACTTCCTAATCTGGTTAGTGGGAATCGGTACGCTGTTGGCCGGAGCTATCGGCGTGTCGAACATAATGATGGTAACGGTACGTGAACGGACGACGGAAATCGGTATCCGAAGGGCTATCGGAGCTACGCCGCGCAATATTCTGAGCCAGATCATAACGGAGAGTATCACGCTTACTGCTGTGGCAGGGATGAGCGGAATACTGTTTGCCGTTGTTGTCTTGCAGCTTGCAGAGATGGCCAACACATCCGATGGCGTTGTCAATACGCACTTCCAGGTAAGCTTCTGGACAGCTGTCGGTGCAGTCGTTTTGCTGAGTTTACTCGGCGTTTTGGCTGGACTTGCCCCTGCTGTTCGTGCAATGAGTATCAAGCCTGTTGATGCGATGAGGGAAGAATAAGGGCCTTCACCAGCTCCTCAGAAAGAGGGGTGAAGCGCAGAATACTGAGAAATTAAGATTAAAAGTATAATAGAGTCATAAACAAACGGGAGTTTGCTCTCTTCTGAAAAGGTTGAGTAAGACTCCAAATGTGCCTTAAAGCCACGCCTCTCGGTAGGTACTTCCCTCTTTTGGAGGGGTTAGGAGAGGCCCTTTTTGAATGAAACGTTACACTAAATTTATCGTTGCCGGAATCATTGCAGTGATCTTTGTCGGCACATTCGTTTTTCTTTGGATTCAGTCGCAACCCCAACCCGTGGCTTATGATGAGTTTACGCCGCGTGTGATGAACCTGAAAAAGACTTCTATCATCACCGGAAAGATAGAGCCTCGCAATGAAGTGAGTGTCAAACCGCAGATCTCAGGCATCATTACTCAACTGATGAAACAGGCCGGAGACAAGGTACAGGCTGGAGAAGTCATTGCCAAGGTCAAGGTCATTCCCGATATGGGGCAGCTCAGCAGTGCACAGGCCCGACTCAGGTTGGCTACTATCAATGTCCGACAAGCCCATACCGACTTTGCCCGTGAGAAAGAATTGTTTGATAAAGGACTTGTCTCTGCCGATGAATACGATAAAGTTCGGCAGACCTATGACCAAGCCCGTGAAGAAGTCTCAGCTGCCGAGGATAATCTCGAAGTGGTTCGCGATGGTGTATCTAAGCACAATGCCAAAGCCAGTTCTACACTCATTCGCAGTACGATTACAGGTCTTATCCTTGATATTCCTGTCAAAGTAGGTAACAGCGTCATTCTGTCCAATACTTTCAATGATGGTACCACTATCGCCACTGTGGCCAATATGAACGATCTTATCTTCCGTGGCAACATCGATGAGACTGAAGTAGGGCGTTTGGTCACGGCTATGCCGATGAAGATTACCGTCGGTGCGCTCCAAGATTTGCATTTCGATGCTTCGCTGGAATATATCAGTCCGAAAGCCGTCGAGAGCAATGGCGCTAATCAGTTCGAGCTCAAAGCGGCCGTCTCCGTGCCTCACGGTCGTCAGCTCCGTAGCGGTTACAGTGCCAACGCCGAAATTGTTCTTGCCTCGGCGACCAATGTACTCACCGTTCCTGAGAGCGCCATTGTGTTCGAGGGGAATCAAACTTATGTTTATCTCGTCAAAGGTAGCGGCGAGAATAAGACTTATCAGCGTTGTAAGGTTTTCACTGGCTTAAGCGACGGCATTAATATCGAGATCAGATCGGGGCTTTCACCGAAAGACAAAGTGCGTGGGCCAAAGATGGTGAAAGACTCTGATGCTTAACTTATTTTACCGTTTTTATTTTTATACGACACATTGTCCGTCTTACCCCACGAGTGAGGTAAAAAAGGTTCCATTTATAGGGAAAACGCATTATGAGGTTTTAGTCATTCGGACTCCAAAGGAGAGAAGAATACATCAAGTTATCGTAAATATGTTAAATGTATATCGGAGGCAATATATCCGCTAAGAATATCGTTGACAAAAGCAGGCTCATTGCATAAGGCTTATATCGAACTCACGTCATTTTATAGCTTATATGTGGTTGGAAAGTTTATATAAGATGTGCAAATAGTGATTTATTTTAGAAAAAAGCATTAACTTTGCATCCGCTTCCGAGAGTCATCGGAACAGTAAAAGATAAATTATCAGGATGATAGAAATGAAATATTGCACAAAAGGAATGAAGCAGAAAGCAGAAATAATGGAAAGAAAAGGTTATCGCCATCATACTATTGCCGTATTATCGGTTATTGTGGTTATGTTCGTTACCGTCTCTCTGACAGCTTATGGTAAAGACATCGATCCGCAAACGGCAGCTAAAATAGCAAAAAGATATGTCACGCTATCTCGCAATAACGATGCAAAAGCGCAGACGAGAAGCATTAACGGAACAGTCGAAACTCCTTATTATATATTCAATGACGCACGGGGACGCGGCTTTGTCATCGTCTCCGGCAACGATGAGATGGGCGAAGTGCTGGCCTACGGCACAGAAGGAACACTTGATACGCTAAACGTTAATCCCTGTGTGAAGCTACTCTTAAAAGGTTATCGGCAAACGTTTGAAGTGTTGAAAGAGGGAAAGGCAGTAGTCCAAGGCAGTACCCGCGCTGGTTTGCTTTCAAAAACCGTATCGCCATTGCTGAAAAGCAAATGGGGACAATCACACCCGTTCAATGCAAAAACCGGTTATCCTTATAGTGGATGTGTAGCTACGGCGGTGGCTCAGATGATGTATTACCATCAATGGCCTGCCCAAGGACGCGGTAAAAACGAATATACCGTAAGCTACTACCATACCAAGAAAAGTGCAGATTTCAGTCAGTCGCACTACGATTGGGCAAACATGCTGCCCGACTATCGCTACCCAGTGCGTGCAACAGCTGCACAGGAAGATGCCGTAGCCTTATTGATGAACGATGTCGGCATAGCTTCTTTTATGCAATATACCCCTAATGCGAGCGGTACACAAGGATTATTTGCTTATCAAGCTCTGCAAAAGAACTTCGATTATACGGCTGCATACATTACAAGGGCAGTGGAAGGACCAAGCCGTTTTGCTGAGATACTGCGACAAGAACTGCTCAACGGATGTCCTGTTTATTTGGAAGGCAGCCCTGCCAGTTCTGCTTCAGGGCATGCGTGGGTGGCAGACGGATTCGACAAAAATGGCCTCTTTCATATGAATTTCGGTTGGGAAGGACAAAGCGATGCCTACTATTCGCTCACAGCCCTCAACTTATCGCAAACCGGAAACGAGTTTCAAGGCAAGCCTTTGGCCTTTAACCGCGCCATTACAGCAATCCTTGCACATCCCAACAACGGAAAATATCCGGCCATAGAGCGAGGTCTCTTAGAAACATCCCCGCAACTGATGTTCAATGAGGGAGGTTCTTTCTCGCTGAAAGACGTAACAGGCAAAACCTTTAACCCGTCGCAGATGATGACCGTAGAGATGAATTCTTTCGTAAACAGAGGCAATCCTTTTAAAGGCGACATCGGTGTGGCCGTCTACGACGAAGAAGGAAACTTCAAGCAAGTGGTTTATTCCGATGACCATGCAAGCGGCGGTCTCACGCAGCGCATTTATGGCGCCGACCACGCAGGCTTTATGGGACGAGACTTCCTGATAAATCAGGCACAGCCCGTAAAGATAAGTCTTGCAGATCTCGGAAACGGTTATTATCGTCTCATTCCCGTGTGTATAGCCCGTAAAGATGATGGTTCTTGGAATGAATTCCTCCGTATGAAGAAAGCACCCACCATAGAAGTGGAACTATCAAACAGTACTGGTCGTATCTCTGAAATTTGTACCGAAGACGTTCATTTCCAGCTAATGGCGCAGCCAAGGCTTGCAGGTAAAGCCGAACAAGGTGGAAAAGTGCAGGCTATTTTCACAGTGAAAAACCTCAATGGAGTGCCCCGCGACTGCTACTTGAGGGTGCAACTGCTCAACGCGAGCAAAACGGTTGTGTTGAATACGCGTGTCGACAAGGTAACAGAAATCGAAGGCTTTACCGAGGCGGAAATACCTATCGTGCTTTCATTGCCCGCCGGTCTTGCCCCGGCACGCTATGAAGTGAGGCTCGAAATATCGACGGATGAGGCAGAAACCCTGCGCTATCCTGTAAATAATATTCACGATAAAGATGCTGCTTATATCGAGGTGATAAAGGCACAGGAAAGACCGCTTATGGCAAAAGCTGAAGTCTTTCTGGCCGACGACTCGAACGAGAGGATTGCATCTGGCAGTATTGACATCTCGAAAGTACCTAACTTCAAACTCGCCGTCGCGCTGCGCACATCTGAAAACAGGAGCTACGAAGGACCCGTATCTATGTTCTGCGAAGACATACAGACAAAGGAAAAGATAAAAATACAAGGGTTTGACGATCATGTCACCATTTCTTCATCTTTCGAAGTGCCGCTCTACAGCTATTGGCTGCGCAAGAGCAATCTGCAATTGGCCGATGGACATACCTATCGGGTGATAGTAATGGGGCAGATAGAAGGCAAGGACGTGGAGTTGAAAAATCCGAAGGAACCCACCTGTTACCTCAAGCGGAAAGGCGATATACTCACCCTTTACCATGGAGTGCCTACAGGAATAGACACCGCACCCACAGCCACTACCTCTTTCGACATCAGGCACGATGGCAACCAACTAATAGTTTCGGGCAACGGTTTGAGAATCTTACGATTGTACAACATCGGCGGTAGATTGGTCAAACAGGCATCGACCACCGATGGAAGCCATGCCACTATCTCTCTGCAAGGTCTGGAACAGGGCGTATATCTGCTGCGAGTAGAAGCCGGAAAGCTACATCGCACTTATAAATTCTTCCACCAGTCTGATACTGAAGCCTTGCAGTAAAGTTCCATCAGTTTATCCTCATTGCCGAAATAAAGATCTTGTTCGAGATGCATTCAGCATCTGTTCATTTGGCTCAAACAGAATACTGTTGTTCATTGCTTTTGCTAGATTTGTCTTAATTTCTTGCTCGGGCGACAATGATAGTGGCGTAAAGGCTAATACGACAGAAGATGATTATAAATAATAGGGTAGGTCGTGACAATTCTATGAACTACCCTAATGATGAGGCATATAACTTGATCGAACTCATGCCCAATAAATGGTCTTACCCATATGAGCGGAAACATCAGCTTCCTTAAAGAAAGATGGCTTGTAGTGCAGTTCTTTGCCGATAAGAGAACTGCTGCTCTTTTCTTTTTCATTGTTTCTTGTTTGATTAAATATTATACGATTTGAGATGGTTATTGAACGACTCGGTAATGTCGCTGCCGAATATTGAGAAGTGACATGCCAGCACATTGTCGAGATAACTTGCAATGAAAATCTCATTGTGTCCGATGATGTGGATAATTTTCTGGATATATTATTAAGTTTATTTTTGTCATAATCTCCCTTGTTATTTTTATTTCAAATTACCGATGTTGTTTTTCCAATCCTCTAAAGTGATTTTGGTAAAATGCTCTGTGCGAAACTCGTTCATCAATGGAACAGGCTTATTGTCTTCTGTATGGCTGTAAATGAATCCGCATTTCTCTTGTGCTCGTTTTGATCTCTCGTTGCCATCGTAGTACCCACACCAAACCGTAGTTTGCCGTAAGTTTTCAAAAGCATATCGAAGTAATTCGTTTATGGCTTCCGGAATCAAGCCTTGTCCCCAATAGGGCTCACCAATCCAATAACCGATTTCACATTCGTTGTCTGCCATTTTTGCACTATTGACTTCACTTCTTGTCATCATTATTCCTATGCTTCCTATAACCTCGCCCGTTTCTTTTAATACAACTGCATAGTTTTCAGGAGCAGAGAGTACTGCCTTTATAATTTCACAACTGTTCTCTACACTTGTATGCGGTGTCCAACCAGCAATAGGACCAACGTTTGGATTCCGTGCATATTTGTATAATGCTTCAGCATCGTTTTCTTTCCACGCTCTCAGTATCAGGCGTTTTGTTTGTAGTTCCATATTTTTCTTATCTTCTACGTTTCTTTATTAGCCTTATTGTAAGGTTTCTACCGTTTGTTTATTGTGTTTTAATATGTGCTTTTATTTTCTTTATCGCCCAATCGTAATGGCTTGAGGTTGCTGAAACACTGTAAGAACCGAGCGTAGAGGTGCCCGTCCAATCGAATATGCCCTTGTTAAAGAGTTCGTTGTCAGAGAGAGTTGCAATCAATTCCATTACTTGCTGATGGCTCTCTTTTAATATTGCCTTTGCGTCTGATAGCGGTGTGCTTTGGTGTTTTTCCCAAAACTCCACGTTTATTGTCGGATATGTTCTCCAATTATAAGGCTCAGGAAGAAAAGGTTTGCGCTCTCCTGCACGATTGGAGATTATCCAATTCAGTAACAACTGATGCCATTCGTACAGATGAACAAGTACATCGCGCAGATTTTTATCTCTGCTCCAATGTGCTTCCTTACCCATTGTAACCATTTTTTCTGCAAAGATTGCTGTTTGTTGCTCTTCAGTCATACTGTCTATGAGCTTCCACATCTTCTCAAATTGTCCATTGGCAGATGTTATTAAATCCACTTTTGTTGTTACTCGTGCCATAGTTTTTTATATTTTATCTGTTGTAATAACTCTGTATGTAAAAGAGTTGACGGTGATACGGATATGTTCTGTATCATTAGTTATATAATAGTTCTTTCCTTTTTTCAGGAAATGACTCGTGTCTGTATGCTTGATAATGTCTGAAATAAAGCTTTCTATTTCTTGTGGCGATAGATGAAGTCCGAGCTTTCGGTTTATCCTGTCATACACAAGTTTTTTATAGCAGAGCTTTTCTATGATGGTTGCTTTCAGCGAGTCGTCTATGTTTTCATATTTTTGACCATCTTCTTTTTGCAAAAGACTATCGGTAGTCTTTTCTTTTAGCTCGGTTTGGCATTGTTTAATGGTCTTTCCTGCCGTGTCAATGATAATGCAGCTTTTGTGCCACTCGTGATATTCTCGGTTTTCTATGTCGTTCCACATAGGGAGTTTCATATTTGCTACTTCTGCATTTCTCTGTTCTGCACGCTTTTTGTGTTCTGTCTTATCCGAACTAATCTCAATGTTTATGAAACGGCAGTTGTTCTTGACAGCAACGTCTTCCCATTTTCACCTTGTCAGTTCAATAGGGTTACAGCAATCAGCCACGACATTGTTGCCCAATTGCAGATTGTCGGCTGCTATACGATATGTCAACCGATAGCCTTCCCCCTTAACATTGATACGACACAAGTCTTTCAAGCCTTGCTCAATGGTATCAATGCGTAGATAAGCCGCTCCGAAATGCTTTACAACAGACTTTGCAAATGTAGATTTTCCTACTGCCGGAAGTCCGGAGAATATAAAGAGAATAGCTTTATTCATTGCAATCTTTATTTCAATAACTTAGTTGCAAGTTTATAAGTAAACAGAACTCGTGGATTGGATAAATCCCATTGCTGTACTTCGGCTCGTATCAATTCACGATGCTTCTTGCTTATATCCTTCAAAGCATTTCCCACAGATTTCCGAAGATACTCGCTTTTGTGCGCCTTGTGCTTACTTATCAGTTCGATAGCCAACAAAGGATTATTCTTAAAGAATGGGCGACTTGTCCAAATCCTTAATCCTTCCGTTACAGCACGGATAACATTCGGATTGTTGTCATTCAACCATTCTTCAATGAGCAGCAAGGACGTTTCATATCCTCTGTGTTTGCAAACTTCATCGAAAGCCTTTGCAAGCATTTCTTGTACTCGCCAATTTTCATCAGTGCTTATTCGCTCTTTCAGAAAACAAAGTGCATTATTATCCTCTGTTGCCAATCTACCCAATACCGTTGTTGCCAACATTCGGGCTTGATAGGCTTCATATTCAAACAACGTGAGTGCAAGTTCAAAACATTCTTCCTTCGGGTGTGTGGAAACAACCTCATCAGCCCCATCAATAATATGCTGAAAACCATGCTCTATTAGTAGTATCTTGTTCAATAAGCTATCTACTTCCATTTGTTGTGTATTAAGTCACTCAGTGCATCTTCTTGAAATTCTTTTATAGGACTTTTTAAAAAGTCTTATAGGGCAATTTTAATTCTCCGTTTGGAAAACTTGCCGTTTATTTGTGCGCTTTTCTACCAAATTTCTACCTTTTTCAGTTTCATTCTTTTTCTATGTTGCGGTAAGTAAATACATTGATATAGTAGCAGTCGAAATGTATGGGTTATCCTGTCTACACACCTACCCTATACAGAATTATCACTTTTTAGTTTTAGCCCTTGTCACTTTGGCCTTGATGGCATTTAGACGCTCGACGGCGTGTCGGCGCGATTGAATGATTTGATAACGGTAGACGGCACAAGTGGCAAAAAAATAGACGATAACTTGTGTCCACAGCATTTGGTATTCAGGACGAATGTCGGCTAAAGTTGCTCCCATTGTGTTGAGTCTTACGAAGCCATGAATTCCGAATGTGGAAGGAAAAATATAGGCGATGGCCTGCCAGACGCCTGGAATATTACTCTGGGGCCACGATATGCCGGAGAGGAAAAGCAGCGGAATCGAAGTGAAAACAACCAGCAACATCACGTTTTCACGATAGCGGATTGTGCACGAGAGCATCATTCCGAAGAAAATGGTAGACAGGAGATAGGGTACCATCAAGCCTAAGAGGTCGCGGCCCTCGATAATCTGCACGAAACCGAAGATGCGTGGAACGGCTAAGGCAAGGTAGGCTGCCATTACGCAATAAACCATAAAATAGCAAAGAGATTTGCCAAGAACGATTCGGAAGAGTCCGTTGTAATGGCGACTTACGGGTACAAGATCGCGATAACGATTGTTCTCTCGAGCTGTTCCTGCGGCCAAACCGATTCCTAAAAGCAACGTTTGGTGCAGAATTAACATTAATACACCGGGGATGATAAAGTTGGCGTATCCCCCCGTGCTGTTGAATATCGGCACTTCGGTAAAGTCGAGTGGTTGGACAGTTATCTGCTCGTCGCGTTTGGTAAAGTTACGCGAACCGGCAAGCTGTATGCCTGCGTTTATCTTGCTGATAACAGAAGTTGCTGTCTGATAAATCGCTTTGTAATTGAGCATAATGCTCATATCACAATAAATACCGATCGTGGCTTGCTCGTGTCTGTTGATTCGATCGGTGAAATTGGCTGGAATGTATACAATGCCTTTAACCGCTTGCTTACCAATAAGTTGTTTCGCCTCGTCTAAATTGCTGCAATGAGAGGCTACATTGACATCCGGTGCGGCGTCATATTGTCGAATGAAAGCGCGGCTCTGCTCACTGTGAGACAGATCGACGACGGCCACCGGTACTTTGCGAACCACCTGATTGTTATAGATCCACGAGTAGAGTAGTGGGTAAAGGAGCGGTACCAAAATGAAAAAAATCAGTACGCCTTCATCTTTGACGGTACTTCTCATCTCTCTTGCCCAGATATAACACATATCTTGGATACCCTCACGGATGTTATGTAGCAAGCTGTCTTTTCTCATCTTGGGTCAAGGAATGTAGACATATTCAAGCATCGCCTTTCTGATTCGGTAGATCACGAGCAGCGGAAGGGCTGCAAACAGTACAAGGGCAGCCACGTGTGGCCACGCGTCAAGCAGCGGATAGCCATTGAATATGTTGATTTGGTATATCATAAAATAATGGCGCATCGGGAAAAGCCACGCCAATGACTCTATCTCCGGGCCCATTGCAGAGAGCGGGAAAGTAGCTCCCATCACGCTGAAGCTTAATGCAGCCCACAACGAACAGATACTCATAGACATCCTGAGCGACGGAGTTAGCCCGAAAGTAAATATTCCGAAACCTTGCGCTGAGAGTACAGTGAGAAGCCCAAGCAACAGAATGGAACCGAGCCCGCCTGTGTGTGGGAATCCCATTATGTAAAATACATAGAACAGATAAGCATAGGTAATAGTGAGGAAGATCAGGAATTGTGGCAGCATCTTGCCCGTAAGTGCAAGCCAGATATTGTTTCCTGCCATCCGCATCCATTCTTTGGAACGGGTGAATTTCAGTTCTGTACCGATGGAATAAGCCGTAATTAGGAAGATGAACAACATCAGACACGCTGGGGGGAGTGAGGTACTGAGATAGACGTTGTAGTTAATTTCGGGGTTATTGATGGGGTGTAGGTCAATGGAAATAGGTTGTAGGAATGTGCGAATTTCATCATCGGTTTTGCCGATAGCTGACAATTTGGCTTTACCGACAGCTACCGACCCCAGTGTGGCAATGGTTTTTAAATCACGAAACAATAAGGCACCCGATGTAATCGATGCATAGCTGTAATAGAACGAAATCTTGGGAATCCGTGAAGCTAGCAATTCGTTTGTCGTATTCTTAGGAAAGTAGATGAATGCATAAATCTCATTGCGCTGTATGGCATTGCGTGCTTCGTTGATATTGGGATAGTGGGCAACGATGTCTGTTGATTGAAAGGCGTCTAATCTGCGAATTAATGTGCGCGTGGTAGCTGTATTGTCTTGGTCTACCACACCTACGGGCATATTCGTGGGCTGTCCTTCGTCCATCAATGAAGTGAAAAATACCACCACGATAATAGGAAAGATAACCATACAGAAGAGGTAAACGGGATTGCTGCGCAGGATTCCACATTCCCTTACAGCCACTCGATATATCTGCTTCAATACTTTCACGCTTTGCTGTTTTAGGCTATTACTCCTTTACAATCAATGACATTCCCGGGCGCAGACCGTCGAATCTTTGTGTGGGGCGTGCTTTGACTTCAAATGTTTTTAGGTCGTATTGCCCGTTGGTCTTCGTCGCTTTCCAAACAGCATACGAGCCTTGGTCTTTCATATAGAAGACTTTCATCGTGAGGCTCTTGTTGAATGCAGGCGAAAATGCGGTAAATGTGTCTCCTACTTTCAGCCCTTTCAGTTGGTCTTCGCGTACATTGAATGTGCCCCACATATCTTTCAAAACGGAAATACTCATAATCGGTGAGCCGATACCGACCAATTCGCCTATTTTGGGATAAACATCGCTGACTTCACCTTCCATCGTTGCTACTTGTACCGTTTCTTTGAGTAAAGATTTGACTACATTGACCGCCCCCCGAGCAGCTGTTACCTGGCCTGCTGCGGCTTGTTTTTCTTCAAGTCGCGATCCGTTACGCGCCATGTCATATTGACTCTTGGCCGCAAGTACTTGTGCCTCTGTAGCTTTGTAGGCTGCAAAAGTCTCGTCGCGTTTCTGCGCACTTAACACACCTTCGTTGTAGAGATTCTGTACCCGTGTATATGATTTCTTGGCGATTTCGCTGGCTGCCAAAGCTTGTTGCCATAGCTGATAAGCTCCCTGAATTTGTTCACGGCGTGCCCCGTTATCTGCCATCCTACTGACGGCAGCCGCAGCATGCTCTGTACCTTCTGCTACTTGTTTTTGTGCATCCACCTCAGGTACTTCTAATATAGCAAGTGTGTCGCCCACATGTACAAAGTCACCCTCTTTCACACGCAGCTCGACAACCCGTCCGGGGAGTTTGCTCGATACCCTATATTCGGTTACTTCTACTTCTCCTTGGATAATTTCTGGCGAACTACTGAGCGTGAAAAATCCGATGACTGCCACAATGACCACCACTGTAATGAATCCGATGATGGCAAGCATAATGTTATTGTGCTGTGATTTTGCTGACATAATCTTCTTAATATTGTAATGTGCCAAGTGCTTTTTCGAGGTTTACCTGGCTTAATTTAACTTCAATTTCTGCATCTATCTTTTGGGTCTGGGCTTGCAACCAAGCTGTTTGAGCTGCAATGACATCGGTAGACTGCATTATACCTTCTTTGAATCCAAGGTTAGCACAGCGTAGATTCTCTTCAGCACGCTCTGTATTTTTAGTAGCCATTATGAGTTTTTTAGATGCTTCTTTTATTTTGAATGTGCTCTGATTGACTTGTAATTCTACTTTCTCACGGGCATCGTAGAGTTCCATTTGTGCAATGTTGGTCATTGCTTTGGTTGCATTGATCTTATATCGGCCTTCAAACCAGCTCCAAATCGGTACACGAACCATCAATCCGATATGGAAATAGCCAGAGAATTTGCGTTCAAATCCGTTGAAAACATTGGGATTCGACATAGTATATCCACCCAGGGCTGCCACTTGTGGTAGATAAGCGGCGCGGACGAGATGCGTGTTCTGTTTGCTGATAGCTATGGCGCTTTCCAACATTTTCAGTTCAGGACGGTTGCTGATGGCTGTTTGAATGGTGCCTTTATTTATCGAGATAACGGTATCGAGATTTTCTTTGTTTTCATCAGTTAGCTTGATATCGCCGGTCATAGGTATGCCGCAGAGTTGGCACAAGTACATCTTGGCTAAGACAAGACCGTCGTCCACCTGCGTCTTAGCCATCTCCGCTTCATTGACTTTTACGTCCACTTTCAGTCCGTCGGCCCGAGTGGCCACGCCTTCCTGGATCATTTTGTGTACGTCATCGTCTAATTTCTGTACTAATTTCAAATAACTGTCAGCCAACGCCTGCTTGTGTCGCAGGGATACTACGAGCCAATAACTCTGGTCGATGTCGTATAGTGTAGATTGAATCTTGCTATCGATGTTGTGAACTGCTAATTGTTCGCTGATGTTTGCAATCTTATTAGCTGCCGTAATAGCTCCACCCATATAGATGGGCTGGCGAATCAAAACTGAGGCAACAAAGACGTTACGAGTATCTGTACGAAAGGCGTCGCGCACTTTCTGCCCTGCCTCGTTCAAAGAGTTCGACATCGATGCTCCTACTTTGTTTAATATATTGCCAAACAGCGAAGCTTGGCCGGGCGTAATGATGCCTTTCTGGGTCAGGTCGGTGATCAGGGGCGTGATATCATTGCCGATTTTGGTCCCTACATTAGTGCCGAAATTACTCAATGCATCTTTTTGCCGATTGTTGAGAATAGAAATCTCGCGACTGGTAAACTGATAAGCCCCCATTGCATCCATCTTGGGTAGATATTTGGTGCGCATAGCTTTGCGCGCATTACGCGCTACATCTCGGTTCAATTTGGAAATATTCAGCTGCTTGTTGTTGTGCAAAGCCAAAGTACGGCAACTATCCAATGAGAGCACGCGCTGTGCTTTCATCGGTAGAGTCGCATAGGCAAACAGCAGGACGGAGAGAATCTTTTTCATCATTTGAAAGTAAAACTCTTAGAACCGATCATATTCCCATCAGCGAAGACACTGACTTCATAAGTGCCACCAACCAAGGCCTGCGAAACAGTCCAATACATTACGACAGGCGTTTCTTGTCCGCCATACTCCACGGTCTTCTTCATTGAGCATTGTAAAGTACGATTCTCATAATCAAACGTCCCTTCCCCTCCAAGGATTCCGCCTGTGGGTGAAGTGATACGTACGTAGATGTTTTTTACGCCGCTTGTTGCCGTAACGTTTTTAGCAAGGCTGAAATTGAGTTGCAACATTTTGCATTTGCTCACATCGGTAGTATTTTTGCCACGCTTGTTCTTGGCAGTCAGACTGATACCAATGGCATCCAACTGGGCAGCAATAGCTACTTTCTCGGACAGAGAAGCCTTCTCTGTATTCAGACCCTTGATTTGTCGTGTCGCTTCTTCATATTGTCCTTTCACCCGAGTATTCTCAGCGGTAAGACTTTGGTTTAGTCTGTTCAGAGAATCTATCTCTATCACGTAGCTCCGAAGCACTGCACGCACGGTGGCAAGCTCCCTTTTCAGTCGGGCGATTTCACGGGCATCACTACTCTTTACACTTTTCAACTCTGCCAGTAGGCGCTGTGTACGCTCTTGTTCTGCGGTGAGTTGTGCCACGATAGAGTCGTTATTGATCTGTGTTTTCATCTCGCTATATTGGTTAGCAAACTGTTGATACTCGTTCTCCATTTCCTTTTTGTCGAGTTCGGCCAACTCTTGCATTTCTTTATTGGCCTGTTTTTGCTCATTTAGTGTAATGGCGAGATATACGATACCTCCTATCAGCAGTACGCCGAAAATGATGAGTGGGATGAAGATTTTCTTATTCATATCATCTATAATTATAGCAAATCAGTTGCACGTGCAAATTTAAATCTTTAATCTTAAATAACAAAGGAAAAATGTTTCTCAAGTCTTTATAATCTTAAAATTTAGCATTTTTAGGGAAAAACAGGCGAAGATTGGAAAATAATCTCTATCTTTGCATATTGTAAGAATTACAAATTTGATGGATAAGAGTAGTTTTATTTATCGTGTGTTTGACCTTTATTATGACGGCTTCAGGCGTATGAAGTTGGGTAAATCGCTGTGGGTCATTATCTTTATCAAGTTATTCATTATGTTTGCTATATTGAAATTCTTCTTCTTTCCTGACTTTTTGAAAGAGAAAGCGCCGCGAGGAGGAGAAGCCGATTATGTGTCCAAGGAGTTGATAAACAGAGCTGGACAAGCTGAAAAGCATTGAAAAGAAATTTCTTAATTATTATATCACCTTAGAAAAGTAAGTATGATCAATCACCTATTATTAGATGTTACCTCAGGGACAATCGACTGGTCAAGAGGACAGTTTGCACTGACAGCGATTTATCATTGGCTTTTTGTCCCATTGACACTGGGACTTGCTGTTATTATGGGCATAGCCGAGACGTGTTACTATCGCACGAAGAAACAGTTTTGGAAAGACGTGGCCCGATTCTGGCAAAAACTCTTCGGTATTAACTTTGCAATGGGTGTCGCCACGGGTATCATCTTAGAGTTTGAATTTGGTACCAATTGGAGTAATTACTCTTGGTTCGTGGGCGATATCTTCGGAGCGCCGTTGGCAGTAGAAGGAATTATTGCTTTCTTTATGGAGTCTACATTTGTGGCCGTGATGTTTTTCGGCTGGAACAAGGTTTCTTCTGGTTTTCATTTAGCTTCGACTTGGCTCACAGGATTGGGCGCGACAATCTCAGCTTGGTGGATATTAGTAGCCAACTCGTGGATGCAATATCCCGTGGGCTGCGAGTTTAATCCTGATACAATGCGCAATGAGATGGTCAGCTTTGCCGATGTAGCGCTGTCGCCATTTGCTATTGACAAGTTTTGTCATACGGTTACATCATCGTGGATCATCGGGGCAGTCTTCACCGTGGCTGTGAGTTGTTATTACCTGTTACGTAAGCGTGAGCAGAAATTGGCCGTAGAGAGTATTAAGATTGGTGCTGTCGTAGGATTGGTTGCTTCTTTACTCACTGTGATTACGGGTGACAATTCTGCTTATATGGTAGCTAAGGTACAGCCGATGAAATTGGCTGCGATGGAGGCTCTTTACAACGGAGGAACTGACCAAGGGCTGACAGCTGTAGCGTGGGTGAATCCCGTGGAGCAGAACGATTATAAAAATCAGAAAGAAGTACCGATGCGCGTCTCTGTTCCTTATGCACTTTCGTTGCTTGCCACTCATTCATTGCACGGATTTGTGCCTGGTGTAAATGATCTGATCAAGGGATATACTCGTGAAGATGGTACGCGTGAACTCTCGGTTGCTGAGAAATTAGTACGTGGAAAGATGGCCGTTAATGCTTTAATGGGTTATCGCGCTGCGAAGAAAGACGGTCGAAACGAGGCTGCGAAAAAATACTTGGCTGTGCTCAAACCCAATATGAAATATTTTGGTTATGGTTATGTGGAGTCGGCCGATCAGTTAGTACCTTTTATTCCGTTGTGCTTTTGGTCGTTCCGGGTAATGGTAGCATTGGGCGTTTTGTTTATTCTCTTCTTTGCTGTGACGTTATTTTTCGTTTATCGTAGGGACATTGCGCGTTATCGTTGGCTTCTCATTTCGGGTTTAGTGATGCTGCCTTTGGCTTATATTGCCAGCGAGGCTGGATGGGTTGTAGCAGAAATGGGGCGTCAACCGTGGACCATTCAGGATATGTTACCCACTTGGATAGCCGTATCTGATTTGGAGTCAAGTTATGTGGCACTCACATTCTTTATTTTCCTTGCTCTTTTCACTGCATTGTTGATCGTAGAGATTCGTATCCTTTGCAAACAAATCAAGAAAGGACCGGAATATGGTGAGGCAGAAGAAATGCTCACATCGAAAGAACTTATAAACTAAAAAACTTACAAACTCATAAACTCACACACTATGTCTTACAGTTTTTTTCAACAATATTGGTGGTTCCTCGTATCATTATTGGGTGCCTTGCTCGTGTTCCTGATGTTTGTTCAGGGGGCTAATTCGCTCATTTTCAATCTGGGACGAACCGACACCGAACGGCGGATGCTGATCAATTCTACCGGTCGGAAATGGGAGATCACCTTTACCACACTTGTCACTTTCGGCGGTGCTTTCTTTGCTTCGTTTCCTCTTTTTTACAGTACGAGCTTCGGCGGAGCTTATTGGCTGTGGATGGTTATTCTCTTCTCGTTTGTTTTGCAGGCTGTGAGCTACGAGTTTCAGAACAAACTCGGCAACGTCTTCGGTGCTAAAACGTTTCAGATTTTCCTTGTTATCAATGGCATTTTAGGACCGTTATTGCTTGGCGGTGCCGTGGCAACATTCTTCGACGGGTCTAATTTTATCATCGACAAAGGCAATATTACTCAATTAGGTAATCCTGTTATCAGTCGTTGGGCTAATGCCAGCAATGGATTGGATGCACTGCTTGACGTGTGGAATCTGGTACTTGGACTGGCCGTATTCTTCTTGGCACGTGTCTTGGGGACGCTTTACATTATTAATAATGTAAGTAATGAGATAATTCGTTTGCGTTCACGCCAGCATTTATTGATTAATGCCGCCATCTTTTTAGTACTCTTTCTCACATTTCTCGGACGTACTTTGTTGAAAGACGGATTCGCTTATGATCCCACTACGGGTATCATTTCAATGGAGCCACAGAAGTATTTTCATAACCTGATCAATATGTGGTATTTGCTCTTTATTTTGGTTTTGGGAGTTGTGCTGCTGCTTTTTGCCATTGTTCGTACTGTGTTTAGCAAAAACTATCATCAAGGTATATGGCCCGGTGGCATTGGTGTGGTGCTGGTAGTGTTGGTTTTGCTGCTCTGTGCTGGTTGGAATCATACGGCCTATTATCCGTCAAACGTTGACTTACAGAGTTCGCTCACCATTGCCAACAGTTGCAGCAGCGAGTTTACTTTACGAGCTATGTCGGTGGTATCGCTATTTATTCCGTTCGTTTTAGGCTACATTGTTTATGTCTGGTATTTGATGGATCGGAAGAAGATAGATGAGAAAGAAATCATAAATGACGATGCTTATTAAAATAATCCGGGTACAAGTATGTTATGTCAGTGGTAAACTTTGAAATCAACTGATATGCAAAAGATTCTCTATGCACTGTTCCTGCTGATATTACAAATGCCGGCAATGGCTGATACGGGTACGGGTGAGTCCCGACGTGAGATACTTCTCAAAACGGATAAGGGTGACATTTTGCTTGCTCTTTACAATGAGACACCTCGCCATCGCGACAATTTCATTCGATTGGTCAAGAATGGTTATTATGACGGCGTGCTTTTCCATCGCGTCATCAGCGATTTTATGATTCAATGCGGAGACTCTACTACTCGCCACACTGAACCGGGGGATAAAGCGGGAGAGTATGCACCCGTTTACACGATACCCGCTGAGATTGTCTATCCTAAATTCTTTCATCGCCGTGGCGTGTTGGCGGCCGCTCGTGAGCCCGATGATGTGAATCCTAAGCGAGAGTCGTCGTCCTCGCATTTCTATATTGTTTATGGTCGTCGATTTACCGAGGATGGACTCGATAATCTGCAAGCTCGGCTCGATAAAACCACCGGAGGAAAGATTGTTTTGACTCCCGAGGTACGCGAAATATACAAGTCTGTGGGTGGTACACCGCATCTTGACGGTCAATATACTATCTTTGGCGAAGTGTTAAGCGGTATGGATGTTGTCAAGGAAATTCAGTCGGTAGAGATCGATTCCAAAGATCGTCCTCTGGAAGATGTTCGTGTCGTCAAAGCAATAGTAGTGAAGTAGTGTATAGGAGGAATATACAAATTGAATGGTACTTGATCGAAAGGAGCCGCAAACATTGTTTGCGGCTCCTTTCGATCAAGTACTGATTTGAGGCGATAGCCTCTTCTGAATAATTATGTATACGGTTGGTAGCAGATACCGTATTTGTGTGAACGGTCTCCATATTTAATGGTGAGAAGTTCCTTAGTAGTTGGGCTGTATCATAGGACTTGTGGAGGAACAGTCGTATACTTCTCATTTGATAGAAACGTAATCTGAAATACACAGAAATGGAATGTTTTGCTGAAAATATAGGAGAATTCAATATTATTTTATCTAATTTTCTATCAAATTTTAGTCACTTTTTATACATCCTTTTGTATATGATTCTATAATTACTGTAAACGAGGTGGAGCAAAGTATAATCTGTCGGAATTTTATCTCTATCAGAAATTACAGCTTTTGTAGAATATATTTTAGTGAACTGTGCTTTTAATCTATTTTTATTCCTTTGTAATCCTCTTTATTATATAAAGAAAATAAAGGTATTTACTGTACAGTGAAATAGAAGTTTGATTATCAAAGATTAAGGTGATAATAAGTTGCAACTATGCCGATCACGACTCGCAGTAGGCATAGTATTAATGCTTTTTTTTATATTTGTTTTATGGTGGGTAGATAGTAACTCTTTTATATATAAAAATAGGTATAGGAAAATTTTCCCCCTTTTGTTAATACTGTAATTATATATTTTGGTTTCTTTTGGATGAATAAGGAAAATTCTTAGGTCCGATTTGTCTATTATACGGGCTTATAGACCCTATCTGAACATAAAAATGCATTATTTTTGAAATTTCTTTCGAAAATATTTGGTGGCTACTGTTTTTTGTATTACCTTTGCACTCGCTTTCGCCTCTTTGTTTAGTTGGCGTTAGTTAAGAAGAGTG